>NZ_JBEAFH010000007.1:0-20100 GCF_040061575.1 Klebsiella sp. CB_Kp196 | reverse complement strand
AGGCTACCGCAGAGGCGAAACTCCCTACCACACCCAGATCGTTACTGAACTCCGGCAACTCAGCAGACAGCGCCCGCAACCTGTCGGCAGCATATGCCTGAGAATTTGCAGCAATATTCACGGCATTGGCGTTTGACTGCATTTTCCCCACGTCAAGAGACAGTTTTTTTGTCACCTGAATAGTCGCCGTGCAGTTCTGGTCGGTTACTGCTGTCACCGTCCCCGCCTCTGAGAAAAACAGGGTGTATTCCGGCAGCGTCTGAGAAGCGGTGGATTTCTGGCTGAGGATAATCCCGCCGTAGGTATCCCAGAAATACTTCTGCGCCCCTTCCGTTGTGTCGTCATACCCAGCTGCAATCATCACCGTACGTGATACAGCGACATACAGCAGATCGTTTTCGGCATCAAAAGCAAGCGTATCTACAGTGTAGGTATATGCAGACGATGCTATGCCGATAGGGATTCTGTTTTTACGGTCGCGCAGCACGCGCGCCTCTGTAGCAGAAAAAGCCCGCGGGAGTTTAATTGACCCTTTCAACACCCAGGTGTTAAACGTACTGGCGGAAACACTATCCACAATGAACTGGCGCATTGCCACGTCATAATACGGGGTTGTCAAAACACCATCGGTCAGCGTTTCCCCGTCAAAAAACCCCTGACTGAACAGCGTCCTTCCCGCTCCCGTTAGCGTCAGAGTGCATGCGGCTGTAGCAAAAGGAGTAGAGAAAGAGGAAATGGACAGCAACACGCGATCCGCATAAGTCGCCGATCCGCTCAGTGCCGATGAGCCGCCGGAAGAAAACGCATCCAGATACTGGGTAAAGTCTGCAGCCAGCGTACGCCGGTCTGGCATACTCATTCCGTGTAACTGATTGTCGCGTACAGAGGAAGCGGTTGCCACCTGACCAACTGCAATCAGTGCCTGGTTAACTGAATTCTGCGACGGCATTTTCCGTCCAGTGGGCTGCAGCGTACCCACATTATTGATGTACTCATCTGCAAGTGAACTACCGTCAGTGCTACGTACATAAGTAACTGAACCTGACGGTATATTCGCGATATCCGCCTGGGCCGCCGCAAGCGTCATGTACTGCTTACTGAGAGGGATCAGGTCCTGCCTGAGCTCATCAATTTTCGCCATTATCTGGCGCCATGAATAAAGCGCGTCTCCACCGCGGTCAGGAACATCTGCGGCGGGGCCGTTTACGAGTTCGTCCAGACGTTTGGCATTATCGAGCAACACAGCGGGAGACGTGCTCCCCAGCTCCGGGTTAAAGGCCATGTTTTTTGCTCCAAAAAAGGCGTTCGCGCAAACGAGGGTTTGTGCGAAAGAAAGTTGAAAGGGGTATTTTTGGTTTTAAGCGACGTCGCCGGGGTATGTGGCGTCGTCGTATGCGTAGAAAATTTCTTTATATTCCGGGGCGGTCACCTGACAGGTGCCGTCATCCGAGGGGACTATTTCCTGAATAATTCCGTGTCGTGCACCCTTCTCGCTGTCGCAAAACAGCAGGCGCGGTAATTCAATATCCGGGTCATCCATCGTCCAGTCTTCAGGATGCAGATCGGCGTTGTACGGTATTGAAAGAGTAAAGTCATCGACGCGCGTCGGGGTTAATAAGCGGGTTGATGGCCGACCGTCCTGAAACTGTATCCAGCAACGCGGGTTAGAGTAGCTCCAGTCCAGGGGCTCAGTGACCGTTAAGGTGATAACTTCATCATCGAATGCCATGGCCTCGATCAGGCAGCTGATTGTTTTACCAGTAGGAATATCATCAGAGAGAATGATGTGATCGCCAAACTGATAGCACCAGCCAAGAAGCTCGGTTGTGCATTCATAGGTCCTGCGCTGATGCAGATACTTCATGAGCCTGCGCATCCCTGTCCGGTAAGCACGATCCGCAGTCATTACAATACCCAGCGAGTACGACTCCACTTTCCGCGGCACAGGATTATCAGTCGTCCGGCACTGAACGATTTCTTCTGCCCAGGTTACCGGGTTGATATAGGTGACGTCAACGCCGTCATAGTCATCGTCAGAAGGCGCCCTGAACGAGGTCTGCATTTCCTCTACCGTATCCTGAGGAGTAATGATCCCGGTCCAGCTTTTGATGCCTTCACGCCCGGCAGACAGGAGCCCGTCTGACAGTAAAAAATAACTCATGCCGGCTTCGGTGATTTTGTCGAAAATATCTTTTGCTGAGGCACTGTCGCTGCTTGCCTCATAGTCAAAATATTCTCCCCTTGGCGTCCACCAGGCAGTTTCAAGAGCTTCTATCGCAGAGGCGTCAATCTGGTTAGCATTAAAACCAAGACTGCCTGCCACATGACGAAATGCGCCGCTAATGGTTCTGTCACCACCGCCATCATAGTTTCGCGTGGCGACCACACTGACGCGCCTGTCAGACTGTGCCGCCAGCTTCCCCCCGGTTTCAACGGTGATTGCCCAGGTGGTTACACCTGCGTAAGAGGCGGGTCGTGCGAGAAGCCTCCCTCTTAAAGCCTGCCAGTACATATTGTCACGGGCGTTATTACTGCCCTGCTCATTCCGGCGACGACACCGCACCTCAACCAGGCCGGGAGAGTCGAGCGAAAATCTTTCTGTGTACCCCAGCCCATTAATGTTTTTGAGCGCATATTCTCCCTGCTTGCTGATCCACCCGGAGCCAGTGCCATACACCCGATACTGGATTTCCCATTCACAGTGCCTGATGCGCTTCTTACCTTTGTTGTCAAAGCCGCAAATACCGTTAGGAAAGGAGAAGTTAACCTCAAAGGCGTCCACAACTTCATTTTCCGGACAAGCCAGGAACGGCCCCAGCCAGCTCAGCGTGTCGTTAAGCCCCGTAGCTTCATAGTCAATCATCGTCCTGCTGGAAAATCCCGGCCATGAAGCATCAACGGAACCGCTGACAAGACGCGCGACAGTTGCCGTCGTTCCATCAACAGACACAACCTGATATTCATTACCCCGATGTGCGAGCGAAAGGCGCTGAGTGCCCTCCGGTACTCCGGCGAACGCAGTTCCGGTCGCACTGTTATAGGCAAGGGTCACACTCGCAGTAATGGCCGCGCTACCACCCGTTGACGCGCTGCCTGAGGTATACACAGGAGTATCGCCAAAAACAGAAGGGGGAAGAGAGGAAGATGTGATGTCTCCTCCCGCAAACGGACTTGCTTCTTCAGTGATTAGCACCGTGCCGCCATTGTCACGCGCCGCCAGTCCTGATCCCGTCAGCCCCTCAGTTATAGCTGCCAGAAGGCCGGACATATTCACATAATCAGCAACAAGCGAGACGGTATAAGTCGTACCGTGCCAGGTAACCGTAAACGTTGTGCTGCCCAGCGAGAAATCGTAAGTCGTCGGTGCGGCGCTGGACTGAATTTCGGCTGCACTGCCACCCTCTCCCGGAATGGCATCCTGCCCCGGCGTATGGGCTGCAATAAAGAGATCGTAATCAACGCTGTTAAAACTCAGCGTTACCGGCATCCCAACTACCGGCGCAACTTCAGTCAGGAGCTTGCTGGCAAATACGCTGTAACCTGACGAGGTGGAGATAAGGAAGTTGGTGGGGGCTTTAATCTCTACAATCGTACCTTCAACCCAGCTTGCAGGCAGAGCGTTATCATCCTCGTCGTCATCGTCGTCATCGTCCGTGTCCAGTCCTGTAAACGTTACGGATGCACCAGAAACAGTCATGCTGTCAGCGATAATGTCGTCGGAATCAGGCGAGGTCTGAGCCATGTCCAGCCCTGTTCCGCTTGATGTTCCGCCGACTTCTGTCGAGTTAAACCAGTTTTCGCTTCGCGGATCAGAAGATACGTCTTCTCCAGGCTGATACACCTGATCGCTGAAACCATCACCCAGCGAGGCCGCGGGGGTTTCACCTATCCGCTTATCTCCTCCCGTAAACGAGAATCTCCCCTGCCCGACACAGAGAAACATTTCGACCGTCATTCGCGTTGGATCGTCAGGGTCAAAACGGGTAACCGGCTGAACCAGATAATCAGGGTAAATGCGGCATCGACCAAACACCTCACGTATCGGGTCACCAAGTTTCGCCGTGTTCGCTTTTGCCGGATTAAGCTCCAGCGAACGACCGCTACCCGATGAATAACCACCGAGGTCGACTTTCGGCCCGAAGAATAATGAATAAGCAGCGGAGGCAACTGATACCGCAATCGAAACCCAGACGGCAATTTCCAGCCCCGTCCCATAGGGAACAGGATAAATTCTGATGTCACTGTCAGGGCTCAGTTGGCAAAGCGGCCACTCATCGGGAGGAAGCGGGCGACCATTTAATTCAACGGCAACGGGGTGTGATCTGTCCTGGCTGTATCCGGGAACATTTCTGACCATCCACTGATGCAACGTAGTCGTGCCGTGTTCATGAGTTTCAAGCGGTTCTCCGGGAAGCCGGGATGGGTAAATTCTTATCGTCATTGCCAGAACTCCACACGGTTAAACCGACGGACAAATCGAGGAAGAGGCAGAAAGGTGACGTTGGTTCCCGGATTACATTCAGCAACCTGCAACTGACCATCCAGCAAAACGACGATACCAACATGCGTCACGGTTGAGCCGGAATAACACGCTACCCCGGCGCCGATGCAGGGCTCGCAGCGCGTGAGGGATTTCATAAACTTCCGGGCCTCACGATCGAGGCCTCCCTCATCTTTCGTCACGCCGGAAAAATCCGGCCATAACGGGAGGAGGAGATCGCCGCGGATTTCATTGATAATGCCGAAGCAGTCGAGCTCAGGAAAAGCGCGCCCGCCCTTCAGCCATTTGACCGAAAGGTATTTATCAGAACTGAACATGTGAAAACCTCAGGAGGACATGTAACGAAGGCCGGGATGTTCCGCCAGGTTATAACGATTACGCGGCCAGGCCGTTTTAAGAATGTTCATATATCCGGCAGTCACCTGCACCGCTGTAGCCGTCCACGATCCGGATTTCACATCAAGGGTGTAAGGCGATGCAGCCGGCGCAGATAAATCAGAGGAGATGTACCGCCGAAAAGTCAGGGTTGCCGACGTCATTTCGTCCAGGATTTTGTCAATCGCATCGGATACCACACCGTCGACATTACTGATGGCAAATTTCAGGTCCTGCGTGCCGTCAGCATTCCTGGCGGGTAATGCAATATCAATAGCACATCCCTCAAACGTAGCCTGCTGCCCGTCTTCTAACGTGGCGGTAATGTTGTCCCACCCACGGGTAAGCCAGTAGTTCTGATCACCTGCCGTGATCTGCAGCGTGTCGTGAATGACCTCAGAACCGCTGCTGGCATAAAGTTGCTCAAGAATTGTCATGCTTCGGCCACTCTTTATTCAGTGCAATATCCAGTAATGACTGACCAGCGAGCCATTCAGGGTAATTTCCCCACCCGGCAGGTGGTAACGGACGTTCCCACAATTCCAGCGTTGCGCTGTACTGCCAGTATTTCGGTGCAACCAGTGTCGGCCCTTCGTAAATATCCACGAACCTGGCTTTATAGGGCTTTACTCCGATAGGGGTCTGGAGTTTCAGATAGAACCAGGACTGGCCGTCTTTCAGCGCATCCCGGAAAAAGGCCTCAAAAACCTGAGCCAGCGCATCAGTCTGGAAAATCCATTTCACTGATGCCTGAGCAGGTGTTGAGGTGTATCGCCGCCTCTGCCTTGCACGACCGGACGTCATCTCCGTTCGCAGTAACGGTGATATGGGCTTAAAACCGTACCCGTCCATCAGCGGCAAGGGCAGGTATTCATCCGGATAGATAATATCCGCCATTAACGTTCCCTCCGGGCTGGTTTATCGTGGTTTTTTGGGCTGTAGATTGGAGTAGATGGCGCGACCGAATTTCTTCTGGGGGTTATTAACTTCAGCAGTGAGCGTGTTGATGATGCGTCGTTCCAGTGCAGCATTCCTTCGATCTACTGCCAGCATCGTTGCGTCATCCGGTTGACCGCTAAACGTGCTACGGGCATCCACACTGACCGCGATTCGTGGCTGCGCCTCAATCTGCCTTGCAGCATCCTGGACTGCCGGTGACTCACGTCCAACCGCACGAACCCCCAGTGAGCCATCAGCGCCACGGGTCAGCGGCATAATTGCTTCCGGACCCGCTTCACCAAACACGCCCGCACCTTTCGCAAAGGCAAAATACTGCGGAGTGCTGTAAACGCCGCCGCTGTATGCAGAAAGTGACGGAGAATCGTAGACGCCACCGAGGGCATTAAAGGCAAAAGACGATCCGAAGCTTTGCAGCGCAGTTCCACTGCTTGCAGCTCCACTTGCTCCACCAAAAAGACTACCGAACATCCCACCAGCACCACCGCCGAACGACGCCATAATTGCTTTGGTGATTAACGCCTGCGTTGCCATCTGGATCAGTGTCTTAATCACCGTTTCACCCAGAGAGCTGAAGATATTCGACATCCCATCTTTGAACGAAGTCGCACCAGTCAGGACACTGGTCAGGTTGTTGGAAATGGAGTTCGTGGTGTTATTGAGAATCTCGCTGGTCGCTGATGCTGCCATTGAACTGAGGTCAGCAGCCTGATCGGCGTAGTTCATCAGTGAATCGCTGATCCCTGCCCGCCAGTCTGACTGCTGTTCATCGGTTTTCTTGTAGTAGTCCTCCTGAATCTGGAGCCGTTCAGTAAGCGCCGCCTGTAGCGCTTCCGTTTGCTGTTTGTACAGGTCCTCAGAAATCTGACCTTTGCTGAAATCCCGCTGCAGGTCCCGCTGCTGTTTGAGAAAATCAGTACGAATATCCGCCATTTCCTTCATACGGTCGCGGGCCTTATCCCCCATCCCGGCACCAAGAAAATCAATATTCCCCCTGTCGCGTGCAGCAGCGTTGCTGTCAGCCAGCCCCTCACGGAACGTTTTTAACTGTTCAGCAATGTTTTTCTGATCGATAAGCGCAGCATTGTGCAGAAGGGTTTCTTTTTTAGCTTTCTCAAGAGAGGCTAACTCACCCTGCGTGACCTGGTATTTTACTTTAGCCAGTTCGGTATTCTGGCTTCCCAAAGCAATTTGTTCTTCCTGCTGTTTAATAAGGCGCTTGTAAACGTCTTCTGTCTTTTCAGCCGCTTTAACCTCTTCGCTTTTTGGCGCTTTCCGGGTAGGTTTATTCGATTCATCATTTTGCCATTTCGCCAAACCCTGATTAATATACAAATCGCGGTTAGTTTTAAACTGAGGTTCATCTTTAAGACCTAATTCATCAGCTGCATAACCTAACCGGGCTCTTTCCTTTGCCTCTCCTTTAAGCTTTGATAGTTCAAGGTCCTGACGGCTTTTTTCCAGAGCATTAGCTTGCTGTGAAGTTAAATCAGCCTGAGGCATTCGCATTGGAACATTAACCAAGCCCTGCCGTTCCATTAAAAGCTGGTTTCCTAATCCAAGTAAACGGTTAACTTCGGAATACTTACCAGTCATCAATATTAGACTCTGGTATTCTGCATTTTGCCGCCATGCTCTTTCTTTTATAAGATCATTTCTTCTCCTTTCATTCTCCTCAAGTGCCTTTAATATATCACTGGATTTTTCTCGCATCTGACGAAGCTTGTCTTCTTCTACGACAACCTGCTCGGTCAAAATTGCAATAGCCTTTGTAATATTTAAATCATTTTCTTGAGTAATACCTGGTTTGCTTCTACTTTCATTTAAATCATTTATTTGTCCGTTAAGTTTTTTTACACTTTGCTCTTGCTCTTCGATTAGGCGTTTTTGCTCCTGCATCGCCTCAACCGTTAATCTTCGATTACTATCTACCTCAGGTAGAGTCATTGAAGAGGTTTTTTCTCTGATTTGATCTATTTGGCTGGCATACTCCTGAGCTGACTTCCTTGCTTGTTCCTGGCTTTGATACATAGCGTACCATGCGCCAGCACCCAGCATAACTAACCCAGGTATACCACCGACCAGCCCAATAGCCCCGCTCATCAACCGGGTGCCGACAGAAGTAACGCTGTTAAGATTATTTTGAGCAGAAACCCTACCTGAAATATTACGACTAAGCGCCGCTTGCGCTGCGGCAAGCTTTCTTTCAGCAATAGCCTGTGCATCGGCATTTTTTGCAGCTACAAGCCCCGCCTGAGCCCGCTCCAGAGCTGTTCGTGCTCGTACTTTTTCTGTAGCTGTTCCGGTGGAGAGAGCTGTTGTCAATCGACCTTGCGCAGCAGTAACCTTGGCTTCTGCGGCCGCAACCCTCTCCTGTTGTGCCGCCTGAACATCTGCACTTTTAGCACTCTGAAGAGCTTGCTGGGCACGATAAACAGCGGCGCGGGAAGCGGCAACAGAAGATTGCGCTGCTTTTTCTTGAGCGACTGCAAGGGCTACCTCAGATTTTGCCGCTGAAATAAGTGCGCCAGTAGCACTGCTTGCGCTGGTAACAATCCCACCAAGATACCGGGCTAATCCGATCCCAACCAAACCACCAGCAGCAGTGGTAATTAGTGACATATTATCTGCTACGTCACTGAGGGCCCCGCTGACAGCGGAAGATGTAAGAGAATCCAGCGTACCTGCCAGCCCATCAAGACCGCCAGAAAGTGCATCTGTCGCGCCAGTTGCCTGGTTAACCCCTCCAACCCATGCCATAAAAGAGTTAGTGACTTTTTGCATTGATCCAGAAACTGTTGGTGGCAACGAGGAAAACTCCCCCTGTAATACACCTAATTGACTGATCAAAGCTGGTACGACTTTATCAATGGTAAGTTGCCCCTGATCAGCCATTGCTTTAAGGTCTTTTCGAGCAACGCCCATACCAGCAGCCAGGGCGCGGATGACACGATCACCAGATTCGTTAACCGCGTTAAACTCTTCACCACGCAAAACACCTTGAGCAAGGGCCTGACTGAACTGGGTAATAACAGAACCGGCTTCTTCTGTGCTTGCACCAGATAGTTTAAGTCCTGTTGATACCGCTTCGGTGATTTTGAGCACTTCATCTGAGCTGTAGCCAAATTCACGCATTGATGCTGCCGCGCGTGAAAATAAATTAGCGTTATCAGTAAAAGCAGTGCCCGTACTCTGGCTAATCGCCATTAATCGGGTCTGAGATAAAGTAAAATCATTCGTAGACACTGAGGCTTGTTTAAGCCGTGCATTCACTGAGTTCCATTGATCAGCAATCTGAACCAGTTTTCCTGTAGCAAATGCTGCAGCCGCAGCCGTAGCTGCTCGACCAGCAGAAGCAAATCCATCGGTTAACTCGGAAAGAGCTTTTTGACTTTCTTTCGCAGCCGCAGCTGCCTGACGTCCACCATTTTGCATGGTTTTATAATAGTCTTGTCCCATGCGTGAAGCGCGGGCGATCTCAGTCTGAAATGATTGAGAGTTTGCTGAAACCTTAATGATAAGTTCACGCAGGGTTGCCATTTACTACCTCTTTAAAATAAAAAACCTGCCGAAGCAGGTTATTTTTTATAATCAAACAATCTAGTTTGCATTCTGGTCAATGAAATCCCTCAGAATTTTAGATTGATTGCATAACTCTTTATCTGTTGACATTCCTGAATCTTTTGATTTTTGACAGTAATAAAAGTAATCATCATTCTCTTTGGCGTATGATATAACTTTATAAAAAGCTTTCACGCACAGAGATGGATCTGAGTGCTGAGAACAAATGGTATTTGTTAGCTTTTGCAGTTCTTGTGGTTCAAGAATTTGCGTTGCACTAGCTGCTGATGTGATAAAAATAAAACCTAATAATAATTTTTTCACAAAATTCCCCTTTTCATTGGCAATAGGGAATCCTAAACCGTCGCGTATGTATTGTCACTGAGAAGCCGCGAGCAAAGCGGCTTCTAAGCCTGCAAAGGGATCGCCACTGTCGATTACCTCATCCTCTTCTGTGCTCCACTTGAGTTGAGCATCTTCGATGGTGACTTTACCGCCCTGCGCTCCGTACATCGCTGAAACCAGCTGGGCATTGAGAATATCGCCACGGATATCACCGATCGGGCTGATTCGGTCGTATTCAGCCCACATCCTGAATTCGCCGACCGTCATGGTTTGTCGCAGTTCGCCCAGCGTGCGGCCCATCCGGAGCGCCAGCGCCATCAGGAACTGCATGCCAGGCATTTTTACTTTGCTTTGGCATCATCCGCATCACGAATGAGATCAAGCGCCTGTTTCAGCAACCGGGAATGGACAGGGCCATAAATTGCTTCAACCTGTTCGGTATCATCGACGGTGAAAACGTACTGCAGGTCGGTATCCAGCAGAATATCAATGAAGAGTGTGACATCTGCCCGCATCGTGCGGAACGCACGTTCTGAAGGGGTCAGTTCTGGCACCTCTGGCGCTTCCTGCCCTTCCGGTGATTTTGGTTGTTCCGGACTGGCAATCCCCTGCCAGCGAATCCAGGCTTCAGCCGATGGTTCACGAATGATAACTTTGGCGTTTTCCCACTCCGGAACGGTGACTTCTTTTTTACGAAAACCCGCCATCGGGGCCAGTGCCAGCGCTTTAAGATTCTGTTTTGACATTAAGTTTATCGCCGGTTTCCCGGCGCTCCATTAACTGATGGTGACAGTGTGGTCAGCAGAGGTGATAACGGTGCCATCGGCATCGGTAGCCACGCAGGAATAAACACCCGCATCGCCTGATACTGCGCTGGCCTTATTAAACGTTGCGCTGGTCTGCCCGCTGATGGTTGAGGAACCTTTTTTCCAGACGTAGGTATAGGGTTCCGTTCCGCCCTGAACCACCACACTCATTGTCAGGGCGCTTCCGGCCGCTACCGTCTGCGATGCGGGAAGGTCTGTGGCAAAAGACAGAATGCCAGAGGCGTCAATGTTGGTTGGCTTTCCTTTCAGGCGCAGGGAGAACGTTGCAGCAACAACACCGTTGGTCTGTGAATCCCAGGTATGCTGACGAACTTCGGCGCGGAACAGGAAGCCATTCCCGGAAGGGAACACAACCTTAAAACCGTATACGCCGTCATTATCGTAAGCAGTACGCAGCGTATCCTGCGCAGGGTTGCGGTAAAAGTTACCGGAGAGAGACATCTCAGACGGTGCCGGGAGCCCGTTGATATTCTCCGTTTCTTCGGAGCATAGCGTTGTCACGTCAATATCGTTTTTCTGACCAGCGGTAAAGCTGGCCTGTTTAATGGTGCAACTCAGGTTGAGCCAGGTCGCCGATGCCAGCTCTTCCGCAGTGACCGGCACTGATGTAATCATTACTACCGTTTTTTGGGCGCGTTCAAATAGTGCTGACATTGCAGCCTCCATAAATGAAAAAACCGCCAGCGGCGGTCAGATTGGATTGGTTCCAGTCAGGCAATGACCGTTATTTCGAGCGTTGCCCGATGCAAGTGGGTTGTAGTGTCGTAGCCGGGGATTTTGGTTACTTCGGTAGGCGAAAGCACTTCAAGCCGGGCAAGGGCCTCAAGCCGCAACGCCCTGGCTTCGTCATTCGTTTCAGCCCATACATCAACCTGAATATGCAACGTTGACTCTGCCTGGCCGCAGAACACATCCCCGGCAACGTCAGTCGGTATCGAGAAAATGATGTAAGGAGCGGCCACCGCGGGTAAATCGTCGCTGCCAAGCGGCACCACATACGGATAAACCCGCCCGTCTGCCAGCGGAGCAAGCAAAGCGTAGATATCATCCTCTGTCATTTCGCCAGCACCTCATCAATCGCCTTGTTCATTCGGTTCATTGCTGCCTGTGCGGCTTCTTCCTGCCGGGTATCAAACGCAGGACGCACAAAGGGATGTGCCGGGGCCGTAGATGTTCCCAGCTCCACGAAGCGCCAGTAGAAAGCATTCCGCTTGTTGCTGGCCTTCATGGTGTTGTCGCTGTTCCCCGTTCGCGGGTTAACGCCACGAATATGCACCCCCGACGAGATTTCACCTCGACGGCGGCTTTTCTGGGTGACGACAACAACGTTTTTCTTCAGCTTCCCGGTTTTCTCAGGAGCCCTGTCAATCACTTCCTGCCGGAGAACTTCGGCCCCGGCGCGGGTCGAATCCCGGAGGACCTTATTGTTTTCAGCTTTGCTGAGGGTTTGCAGGTCTCGGGCGATATCCTGCAAACCGGAAAAATCCAGATTCACATCAATCATTTTTCGGTCCCCTGTTTGCAGAGAATTTCCAGCCGGGTACCTTTGATATCCGGAACCGGAGGCCCGGTAACGTTAAGAACTGCGCCTTTAAACGGGCCGGTCCGTACCTTCAATCGGGATGTGGCTGAAATATCCCTGCGAAAACGCACCCAGACCCGGATTGTCGCATCAGAATGCTCTACGCCAGCGGCTAACAGCTCACGACCGCTTATCCCCTTAACCTCGGCCCAGATGGTTTTCCCATCTTCCCACTTTTCAACCGGCTGGCCTGAGGGTGTTCTGGAGGTTGTGAAGTTCTGAATGGTGACCCTGTGCCGTAATCGTCCTGCCTGCATAAATTCTCCTACAGAGGAATATAGCGGTACGGCTCTATCAGAGAGGTAAAGCCGAAGGGAATGCTGGCCTTGGCCGCATCTGTAGCTTCTTCCCTGTTTTCATACCAGTGCCCAACCAGCAGCATCAACGCCAGTAAAATATCGTCAGCAATCAACAGCCCATCAGGATCAGTTTCTGGCACTTCATCTTCATAAAGATTACGGTTAATGAAGTTCTCCGCCTTACGGCGCGCAGCCCCATAATAGAGCATAAGCGACTCGTCTTCCGTTGTGTCGTCGATATCGATTCGACACTGAGCCCTTAACTTCTCAATCGTTGTGCTCATGTATTTCCCCTGGCCCGCAGCGAACTGCGGGCACAAAAAAAACCGCCGGAGCGGTGGAGGTTGAAGCTGATTATTGCCTTAGCCGCCAGATGCCGGTTTGCCCACCAGCGCTTTGATAGCTGCCGTGTCTTCCAGTACGCAGTCAAAACGATGGAATGCCAGAAACGCAGTCTGGTCATATTCTGCGTAACGCTCCACCAGCCGTTTCAACGTCATGTAGGTGACGCGACGAACGATGAAGCGGTTAAAATCACCGAAATAGATGAATTTATTCCCGGCACCAAGATCGGCGATCCCCTGATCTACTACATAGGGCACGTTCAGAACGGTGGCGGGGGCACCACCGATAATAGAAGGTAACCAAAGAGGACGCCCCTGGTTGTCCTCCATCTCTTCCACAACCTGAAGGGTTTTATCGTTAAAGGCCCAGCGAATTTGTGGAGCAGTGCGATAGGCCGGATCGACAGCATGGCGCAACGCATTCATCTCTTTCCAGGTGAACGCAGTTGCTGATGCAGTATCCACGGTGCCAGTAACGGATGCTGCAAGACCCTTGGGTTGAGTAGGCGTGCCGGCACCAGTACCCTGGATCAGATACTTTGCTTCGCCGCGGCCAATGCGTTGGGCAATTCGTCCAGCCAGGTAAGCTTCAATATCTACCCCGCTATCCTGCAACAGTTCGTTGGATACGCGAATGATTTTTGAAGAAAGTTTTTTGGCACCAAGTACAGCAGTTCCAAAGGTCACATCACCTTCAGAAGCTGCAGAGTTTTCTGCAAGAAGTTCACCCTCTTCAGAGGTGCCATCAGAGGTAGACCAGGTAATATCCTGCCCGTTGGACGTGCTCAGGATTTGGGCAACGCTGGCAATACCGCCATATGCTTTCATAGCATCGACGATTTTGTTCAGCATTTGCGTCGGGACGGTATACCCGCCCTTCTCGTCAGGAGATACCCCTTGAGCACGATGCTCTTTTACAGCCTGACGTTCTTCTGCTGACAGCTCAGAAAACCCCTGGCGTAAGTATTTATCAAACGCCTGAGCCCGGCGCGCTTCGGCCTGTGCTTCTGGTGTGCCCTGGTTCTGTTTTTGCTGCTGGCGCTGCTCCTGCTCATTTCCTTCAATATAGTCCTGATCCTGGCGGCGCAGTTCCTCTTCGCGAGCAATACGCTCATCAAGGGAATCAAGCTCTGATTTTGCAGCGTTCCACTGGGTGCGCTGCTCATCAGTCCAGGGCGAATCACCAATATTGTCATGCAGGGCACGCATATCTTTGGCGATGGTGTTACGTTTTTGCTTCATTTCATGCAGTTTCATGGTATTTCCTTACGCGTTAAGAAGGGTCAGCAGGCGCTCGCGCGCCATTCGTTGATTAATGGCGTTCTGTAGCGCACCGCTGTTGCGCGCCTCCTGCCAGGCTTTCATTGATCGGACGCCGGAATCGGCCTCCTGATATGCTGGATAGGTCACCGGGCTGACATCAAACAACCGGGAAAACTTCGATATTTCACGAATAACAATACCTTCATCGTCCTGGTACCAGTTTTCACCGTCATGGGCTACCCGAAAGGCAAAGGACGACTGGTTAATATCACCGCGCAGCATAGGTGCCAGCACCAGATCGCGGATAGTCTGCGTATCTGGTGCTGTAATGTCGTAACGCAGGCCGCGATCGTCGACTGACAAGGACAGCGTTCCGGCGGCGCTCCGTCCGAGAATAAAATTGGGGTCATGGTTAAACAGTCCGCGAACATCATCATTCAGCACATCGTCAAAGGCTCCGGGCTTGATGATTTCGCGAAATCCCCAGAGAGGTTCAGAGCGACTGTTAAACACCGATCCGTAACCCAGAATGCGGGTAGGCTCATCGGTGCGTTGTTCCGCGCGAACCTCCCCGCTATAGCAGCGCGTTTCACGGTCATTCATTGGTATTTTCCTCGTCGGTTTTTGGTGCCTTAAAGTTGTCTGCCGGGTTCGCGGCGTTAACGCTAACCAGCATTTCATCCAGGCCATCTACCGGGTTCATATCTTCGAAGGCCCGCGCCTCATTGCGGCTCATCCAACCATCAGTAATTGCAAAGTGGTAGAACTGAGCACGTTCCTGCGGGGTACCACGTAGTAGACCGGTCAGGTTAAACCGAACGTAATACCCGGCGGCCAGCTCAGCGCGGGTGAACAAACGGCGATTGAGTTCCTGCTCCCAGTTAGTCACCCACGGCATGATCGTGTAGCGGACAAACTGAATAGCCTGCTGCGTAATGTTTGAGAAAGTGGCCTTTTCGAGATCGTTAATCATATGTGCCGGAACGTTGAATATTCCGGCAATCATTGAGCGATTCAGTTTCGACATATCAATGATCTGGGCATCGACCGGAGAAACAGTAAGAGCCTTGTAATCCAACTGGGCAGGGAGAAGCATTGTTTTATTCTCCTGGCTACGCAAAGCGGCAGCTGCTTTCTGCCATTGTTCTTTAAGCCATCCCCAACTTTCCTTATTCAATTCTTGCTTGACTGAAATAATACCTGCTGGTCGCGCATTGCCACTAAAGAATGAACTGGTGTATTTCTGCCCGCTCATTCCCATACCAATTGTCTCGGCATGTTGCATAATAGGACTGAGCCCCATTTTCTGGTTATTCCCCAGCGCGCGAATATGCACCATATCGTCG
This sequence comes from Klebsiella sp. CB_Kp196, assembly GCF_040061575.1. Lineage (NCBI taxonomy): Bacteria > Pseudomonadati > Pseudomonadota > Gammaproteobacteria > Enterobacterales > Enterobacteriaceae > Klebsiella > Klebsiella sp. CB_Kp196. The sequence continues at coordinate 4,700 of NZ_JBEAFH010000007.1, read as the reverse complement.
GGGTTAATGGCATAAGCCCCTTCCTCGTTATAAACACCATAGGTATAACGTCCGCCGGTATTAAGTAACGTCGTTTCCCACGGCATACAGCATTCCAGCCCGGAGACTTCCCCACGCCTGGAACGTTTTACCCATGTATAACCATTACCCCAGCCCAGAATATGACGCTGTTTTAACTCGCGCCATTTATAGCTGGTTTGCCATACATTCGGCTCATCGTGAACCAGATAAAACACAGGATGATCGCGAGCGGCTTCAACCTTATTATTAGTTTTCCGCATCACATGGAGCGGCATCTGCGCAATATTTGATGAAATGACATAAATACAAGCGTAAACAGCAGCCAGTTTCATGGCCGTTTCCGGGCTGACAAACACATCGTTGGCAAAAATGTTATCTGTTTCTGCCGATTCGCCCGTGATCGGCGTGCCGGGGCTTTCCAGAGGTTCACTACGGAACAAGGCATCAAGAAGCATTTTTCCCCCTCATAGCCGCCACCAGCGCATAAAGCAGTAGCAGGCAACCGGACATCATCAAAGATGTTGCCAGTCCGAACTGTAGATATACGCCTGCAGCGAGCGAACCGAACCCGGCCAACCCAATGGCATCAGTGATAAGTGTTTTCATATAATTAAAAGCCCTTCGCCCGGGTCGAGAGTAGACAGGAAATCGCGTTCCTCATTGAGCATTGCGCGACCAATAGCCATTATTAAAGCTACAGCTCCGTCTATTTTATTTTCGTTCTGCTCTTTTATTGGCCTCACCACATCATCATTTCCAGGCAGATGCTTACCTACGACGTTTGAAATACACCAGGTCATTATCGGATTGCCGTCATGATGGAAGCGCCCGGACTCTACAGCAGCCTCAAGTTCTTTCATCGGGTCCGACATATTGGTGTAATTCTGGATAATAGTTATCGGATTAAGCTGTTCATCAGCCAGATGATGGGATAAGTTTGTCGCACCATGTGGATCGATGGGGCTTTGTTCAACAGGGGTCTGTTGATTATCACGCTTGGCATCTTCCAGTATTACGCGGTAGTCAATTTCTGCCCCCTCGGTGATAGTGATAAGCCCTGCTTCAACCCATTTCCGGTACCGCTCAGCGGTTCGGTGATCGTCAATATCATTGCTGTATACGGTGTCATAAGGGACGTAGAAACGCGGAGATATACAGTAGTAATGCCGTTTCCCGTCTATCTCACGGGTAAATAAGCGAACCTTAGAGTTCATGTCCAGTTTGCGCGCCAGGTCAAAAGACAGAATGCAGGGCTGGCCTTCAAATTGCTCAATGGTAAGAGTTTGATCTTCACATTTTCGCCAGCTTAACAGGTTGAAATACGCAGCGCGGGCAGCAACCCAGATATTCAAGTGTTTCGTTTTGAATATCCCGGCCATGCGGGGATTATTTTTGGCCCTGCTTTGCTGGCTTAAAAGGAAGTCAGAATAAACCGATACCCCCATATTAGGATTGGCTTTGTGAAGAACCGCCGGATCAGTCCAGTCATCCCCCTCATCAACGGTGTAAATGACGCCAAAAAGTTCATCATTCGGCACCGTTCCGTTCAGCATTTCGATAACTTCACGACGCTTATCGTAACAAGGGCCTTCAATGTTATAACCCGCAGTTGTTATGGCCCACATAATCGGCTGTCTGCGGGCCCCCATGCCAGTGATCATAGTCGTGTATAGAGCATCACTTTCATGCTCATGATATTCATCAACAATGGCACAATGCGGTGACTGACCGTCGCCAGGGTTTCCAATCAACGGCTCAAATCTGGCCCCGTCTTCAGGGCGACTGAGGTTCTTGGCGTTAACCTCTATCCCGAATGCTTCAGTTAACAACGGTGTCCGCTTGCACATAAGCCGTGCCGGTCGAAAAACTTCCCAGGCTTGCTTTTCAGTGGTTGCACCGGAATACACTTCCGCACCAAATTCACCATCACAGGTGAAACAAAAAAGCGCCACACCGGCGCTTATTGCTGACTTCCCATTTTTCCTGGGGATTTCTGTATAGACCTCTCTGAATCGGCGCAGCCTGGAACCTTTATGAACCCACCCAAATGAGCAACAAATTATAAATAGTTGCCATGGTTCCAGCGTGATCGGCATTCGTTTGAATGCCCACTCTCCCTTTGTATGTGGAAGAAGCTGAATAAACCGGGCTGCACGCTCAGCAGAGTCTTTATCAAAACGGTATCGAAATTTCTTTCCCTGCGATTTTGACAAATCGTCGATATGTCGCTGGCAGGCATCAATGACATACTGGCATGCCGGAATCTTTCCGGCGACGACATGCCTTGCATACTGATTTGCAGCGTTGACGTTAGGATAGGCTTTTCGGCTCATGGCGTGATCATCTTCAGGAATGGGTTTTCGTTCTTTTTCTTCCCGGCCAGACCGACCAGGCGCTGTCGGCTGCTGGGGTCCAGCCCCAACATTGAACCGGTAGAACTCATTTCCGATTCCTGTTCTTTTTTGGCCGTAAGTTCAGGGTTTTTAATTTTCCCGCCCATTGCGCCAGTGATGGATAACCCATCAACAGCAATATTTTTTACCGCCCTTCGCCAGAACTCATAGGCAACGCACCAGCGCTCCAGCACTGCAAGATCGGTCACGCAGAGCAAGCCCTGTCCGCATAATTCTTTGGTCGTCAGCTCCCACATGATGGATGCTAACGGGAGTTCCTCTTCGGCAAACCAGTCCGGAGGTGCTACGCCATTGATGGGGGTGAATACTGGTTCTTCTTTATTCAGGGCTCGCTTGCCGGGGTTTCCGGCCAACTCCTTGCGCGCTGTTGGCTTTGGTCTACGCCCGGAACGCCCCGCCGTTCCAGCCATAAGCGTTACTCCTGGTTAAATTTCATTTTTCGCGGGTATAAAAAATTGACTGAGGCGGCGGTCCTTTGGGCCTTTGCCATCAGGGATTTGACCCGCCCCCTCCCTGTTGTCATCCAAATGGGAATTGATATCATTTGAAACGTTCACGCCCGGTTTTCGTTCTGTGACAGGGCCAGCACAGGCTTTCAAGATTCGAATCATCATCGGTACCCCCATGAGCCTTAGCCTTGATATGGTCAACGGTCTTAGCTGCTACCGCACGACCGTTGCGCAGACAGTTCTTACACAGGTGATTGTCACGCTTAAGGATGCGGGCTCGCTTAATATCCCACTGGCTGCCATAGCCTCGCTCATGCCTGCTCTTGCCCTGCTGATGCTGCTGCCAGCCTTCATTACGATGCTTCTCGCAGTAGCCTGAGCGGTCGGTTGTTGTGCCTGCGCATCCACGCTTACGGCATGCTCGGGGAATTAGTGCGGGCATGATTAAGTCCTTATGAGATTTGCATTATCACAGGCACTCAGTGAATGCCTGCTGTAATGCCTACTGCTCTTTGGTAAATGACGTTACACCAAGTTCAGCAAGCTGATGCTTTACCGCACCAATGCGTCGGCTAAGCTCACCAGTGACGCTACTGCGTACTGCATTAACAAAGGCATCATCCTGATAACGACTCTGAATCGTGACACCTAGCCCTTCCCCACGCGCGACGATTGCACGTTGTGCTTCGAGTTCCCTGAGCTGTTCGCATAAGATTGAAGCGGCGTTAACATTATTGATGTTCATTTGCTTGTACCTTGCGGGCAGTTCGCCAGCACTGATTTGTTATGAGCCAGAATGTCGCGCTTCGTCTGACGGTCGAGAACGTCAATATCGTGGTCGGTCAGGTAGATGACCCTCACCCAGTTGCAGGCCGTATCAACGACCACCGGGGCGGGTAAACTTTTCGCGCAGCTCGCGATCAACATCGTCATCAGGCATACGCTTAACGCTCTCTTCAACATCGCTGGCCCCTTTCGTTGCATCAGCCCGGCGTTCTGCCGCGGCGACGGTAGCAGCGGTGTTCTCTTCGGTTCGCTGCTGCTCGGCTTTAGCTTCTGCCTTGCTGGTCCCGCGCGCATGGCCTAACCCAAACGCGCCAGCGATTAAGCCAAGCAGAACGACTACCAGCCCGCTGGTAAATTCAAGGCTCATTGCGCCTCCTGCTGCTCATCGGCTTTATCTTTCAGCTTTGGCTGTCTGACGTACTGAGAAAGAATGGCGAGCACCACCAGAGCAGGACTAATCATCTCCACAACATTGGGCGGCAGAATATTTTTAATGTCCGTCGGCAGCATCGCCCAGGCATGGAGCGCGGCATCCGGGAATGACTGCGCCCATACGCCAACCAGCGCGCCGGCAGCGCCCAGGCGGACAGACCATGTTTTAAGCAGCAACCGGGCATGACCAACAAACTCCAGCTGGGTATATTTGCGCAGTAGCAACAGAACGAGCACGGCTACCAGCGCCAGCAGAGCGAAAATAATCATCTTCATAGGCTCACCCGCTCTTTAACCCAGCCGTATAGAAACGCTTCGTTAGCTGGCCTCGCTTCGGCCAACTCAAGATAGCGAGTCCCCTGGCTGCAATTCAGCGCCTTTAGCAGCGTGGCTTCGCCGTCTTTGCCACGAACTGCGAGATAACTTTTCAGGGCGGCGATGGTGAGATTGCCGATTGCACCGTCCGGCTTCAGGTCCGGATATAGCTTACCCTGCATATTCAGCGCCGATAACCAACGCTGCAGGAATGTACTGGCGACACGCGGCCCCATGTTCACGCCGGTATCACACAATTCCTGTGCAATTACTGGCGACAACT
>NZ_JBEAFH010000080.1:0-24843 GCF_040061575.1 Klebsiella sp. CB_Kp196 | reverse complement strand
AGATACGTGATCTGATCCTTCAACTCAGCAAAAGTTCGATTTATTCAACAAAGCCATTTTGGGACTGGATATTCCTCTCTCAACTATCTAAGAGAATTTCCATTTGATGCGATTAAGTTAGACAGAACATTCATTAGTGGTATTGCCCACGTTGCACGGGACTTATCTATTGTAAGAAGCATAGTGTCTCTTGGAAAAGCTTTCAGTTTAGGTATAGTCGCAGAAGGTGTGGAAAATAATGAACAGTTTGAATTGCTAAAAAATATGAATTGCGATGAATTTCAAGGTTATTATTATTCGAAGCCTTTGTCAGGTGATCAACTGATTGATTTTTTGAGGGGCCAAAAAAAATAGGGCTGTATGTCCTATTTTTTCATATACTATCGTTTTCCCTTTTTAATTTCATACATTCTTTCGTCTGCATCCTGCATGATAGCAGAGCATTCAGTATGAATTTCCTCATCATATTCAATAATCCCTGCAGAAAAATCTATGTTGTATTTTTTTTGAGAATTAAGATTGTAGCTGGTAATCCCGGCCCTCAATTTATGAAGGAATTCTTCTGCTTCTTTATAGGTTGACTCGGGTAATAGAACACCAAATTCATCACCTCCTAATCTTGCAACAACGCTTTTTGAACTACTAAGATCTTCCAGCATATCTGCAAAATTGCAAAGTACTTCATTACCTTCTGAATGACCGAAGTTATCATTGATTGGTTTAAAATTATCGAGATCTATGATCAGAACACAGAATGTTTTTTTCTTTTTTTTGGCTTTTCTTAACGATTCATCCGTCATTAGGGCGAAAGAACGCCGGTTACATATACCTGTCAAAGGATCAGTAGTTGCTTCGTTTATTATTCTAAACTCATCCTCTACGATTTCTGCTAAATCTTTAAGCAATAAGAAGTCATCTCTGGTTAATACTCTTGGTTCTGTATCAATAATACATATTGTTCCAGCTATCTCACCATCTGGCAGTCTTACGGGATGCCCTGCATAAAACCGGATATAAGGATCATTTTTAACTAATTTATTTTCTTTGAATCTTGGATCAAGGCTTGCATCGGGCACTATTAATGGTTCACTAAGATCTACTGCTATTGTACAAAATGAATCACTTCTATCTGTCTCTTTTATCTTCAGCCCATAACATGACTTAAACCATTGCCTGTCTCTATCAATTAATGAAACAAGTGCTATTGGTACATCAAAGAGTTTGGTGGCAATCCTCGTCAATCTGTCAAATCGTTCTTCATATTTTGTATCAAGGATCCCCATAGAATATAATGATAATAACCTGTTCTCTTCTTTATGGTTTGTCATAATTTTCATCTTGAGTGGTTATTGCAGGGTAGTGTTGGTTATCGCTATCTTATCAGAATTGTCCTGGAACTCAATAATCCCAATATCTCATAATCATATAAAACTTAACAAGTTTCCAATAAATCATGATGAATAGTGAACTGTTACATCTAATCATCTGTGACCTGAAGCGCTCATTATACACTTCCATGTATTCAGAATGCATAATGATTTGTATATTAAAAATCGCCATAACTTACAATGACTTATTTTTTGTGGCACAATTAAAGCGCATCTGTTCAAATAAATGTAAAGACATTAATGCTTGATCTTCATGGTTTCTTATGAAAACCAGTGGCTGAAGAAACGTATGGCAGTTCTGAATCTGAACAAGACGAGACGGCATGAAAGGTTCAAGAAAATTGTCCAGGAAGGTACATAGTTTCCTTATCCAATATTTTCTACTGAGGGTATATTGTATCAGCTTAAGACAGGAACTGTTGATACAGAACAGAAAAGTTCAACACAGCCTGAATCTGCGCGACGCTAAATTTTTTCCTTCTGGCGAACCAACAAACAGCCCGTTTATAGAGAGATTCTGCAGACGACAAAAGGATTAATCCCTGAAATTGCACTGAATTGTCACCTGAAGATGTGCAGGACAAGCCAGATTACTCTTACAAGGGATACCATCGTAATTTAGCAAAAACACCTAAGACCTAAACGACAGCTAAGTACATAGTGCCGGACGGATCATGATTTTTTATTTAACTTACGGACTTCATTTTTCAGCAATTATCTTTTCTCTTCTGTTGTAAACTTATGAAAGCGTTACGCGAAATCCCGCAAGGTTACAGGGGTGTACCAGGCCGGAAATCGCGTAGCGCTCTCTTCTCTTCTGTTTCCTGCCTAACATGTACATCCTGGCATTACTCCAATTCTCCCAAAAACCGTAAAACAGCCATCAACCCGCGTCATTACTGGCTTCATGGAGGATCTGAGCAGAAAAAGGATCCTTTACGTATTTGGTTTTACCCGCAATAATGCGGGATAAGACAACAAAAGGATCCGCGCGCTGCGATTTATTGTCATGGCAGGATCGGCCCGTCAGGTGCAAAATACCTGTATCCATAAACAGTGCGTGCGCTACGTGAAAAATAACTCATGAACAGCATCATTCCCCTGCAGAATTCACCAGAACGCGTCTCCCTGCTGCCGATCGCCCCGGGCGTTGATTTTGCGACCGCGGTGGCACTCCGGCGGATGGCCACCTCAACAGGTGCCACGCCGGCTTACCTCCTGGCGCCGGAAGTGAGCGCCCTCCTCTGGTATATGCCTGACCAGCGTCACCACATGTTGTTCGCCACCATGTGGAATACCGGGATCCGTATCGGTGAAGCCCGGACGCTCACCCCGGAATCGTTCGACCTGGATGGTCTGCGCCCGTTTGTTAGGGTGCTGTCGGAGAAAGTGCGCGCGCGGCGCGGGCGGCCACCAAAAGATGAAGTGCGACTGGTGCCGCTGACGGATGCCAGTTTTGTGCGTCAGATGGAAAGCTGGATGGTCACCACCCGCCCCCGCCGGCGTGAGCCGTTATGGCCGGTCACGGATGAGACAATGCGCAACTGGCTGAAACAGGCGGTGAAGCGGGCTGAAGCTGACGGCGTGCATTTTTCGATCCCCGTGACGCCGCATACTTTCCGTCACAGCTATATTATGCACATGCTTTATCACCGGCAGCCCAGGAAGGTCATCCAGGCACTGGCCGGGCATAAGGATCCGCGCTCGATGGAAGTCTATACCCGGGTATTTGCGCTGGACATGGCTGCCACCCTGGCCGTTCCCTTTACCGGTGACGGTCGCGATGCCGCGGAGATCCTTCGCTCCCTGCCCCCGGCCGGCTGAGATTGGCACGCCTGGCATGACGTCCTGTATTCCGCTAATACGGAATACAGGAGCAGAGCGCATTCAGCCCCCTCCCTGCTCCAGCACACCAGTCCATCATGCTGATGACTGAACCGCCGTGGTCTTACCCGGTGACCTGCAATCCTGCAGGCATCAACATACCGCAGACAAGACAGGGCACAATGCAGGCATTCTGGCCGTGCATCCCACGGTGCGTTATTTCCTGAAAGCTCAGCGAATCATCCCGTTAACTGCGACAGTCATTGACCATCTGTGGCCCACATTTTTCTGCCATCCGGCTCCCGTTTCCTGATCGCATTTAGCAGCGTGAAGCTGGCGCCGGGTTATACAAACAGCTGCAGTCTCATCCTGCCGGGCTAAATCTGCAGTACACAGGGGAACGGATACCATCAGGTAACATGACCGTCTCAGCATCCGATTGAGATCTTCGTAAGGGGTATAGAGCTTTACTGAAAAATTGACTGTGGCATGTTATCACCCATGAAATAGTGAACAGACCAGGGAATACCCCCGTTAAACCCGCATGCCGTAGTCAATATCTGCGTATCAAGACCCGAAATCACATATTACAGTCAATATTGTTCGATCCGGGCAGACATGATAGAGAATAAATATTGACTGCGGTATGCGTGATGCATATCACAGTCAATGGAATGTCCTTAGCGGCATACGGCAGTCATGATATGCATATCGCAGTCAATTTTCTGGCTTCATCGCTGAGAGGGCTTCAGCCAGTTTAAGAGGATCGATGCCCGCAGCCTTCAGCGCCTTAATGACTTCGTCATAATTTTGCTCTGGCGCCTTCTCTTCTTCCTCATTGCGCGGAACCTTCACAGGGCCACTGATGAGTTTGGGGTTGCGATAATGCACGCTGAAATAGGTGGCTCGGCCACGTTTAAACTCGGTGTAATCCAGATAACCAATATCCCGCAGCTGCTCCATCGCCTTACGCACCGTGTGGTTCTGCGTATAGACATTTGAGGTGAGATTCAGCCGCTCACGCATCCGTTTCATGGAAATAGGTGCAGGATTCTGGGGAAGACTTTCGATGTAGGTATAAAGCGCCTGGGCTGATTCCTTGCGCTGCAGGGCGTCAATGGCTTTCAGCCGCAGCAGTACCCTTCTGTCCATGTGGTAAAGCTCAAACAGCTTAGGTTCAGCCTTGATCTCAACGATATCCTCGTTGATGTCATAATAGGCTGACTGCACCAGATGGGTGGTCCATCCTTTGGTCTCGCTCTGGAACTTCAACGTAACCGAGGCGAGTTTAAACAGGGAATTACTGATGCGATCGCGCATTTTTTTGTTTGAACGACGGGAGTCAAATCCGCACATCTTAACGAATTCGACGAACGACAGTTCCAGGGTGTCACTTTTTACCCCATACTCCGACATGGAGCGAATTATCCCCAGCCAGACTTTAAAATCCGTGTCCATATCAAGACGCGAACCGGTGATCTTAACGTCAGTGTACCCTTCGCTTTTGGCAATGGACAGCTGTACAAGCTCCTCAGTCGCGTCTGTAACGTTTTTCCGGTTCGCCTTGCTCTTCCCTGTTGATTTCAGAGTTGGGACGAAGAGACCGAGTCTCATGAGCGCTACTGGCTGCACGGTACTGGTGCTGTTGACATCCAGCTTAACAACTTCGCCGGTTGTCTTATCAACTTCCTGAAGGTTCAGAAGTAAGCTGTTATTTTCGCTCGTCATCTTGATCCTCAACGGTTATCCACAAAAGGATGTAGTAATACGTATCGCAGTCAACGGATATACATACCTCTGTAAATACCGTTGCATATCACAGTATTAGATTATGCATATAACAGTCAACATTTTACATTCCGCAGTCGATCCAGACAGACGTTAAAGCCAGTTACAGCGCATGCTGGAGCGATCCGGGGATCTCTTTTGGATCTCACTATGATCTCCTTGGGATCAATTATTGGATCGAGACCATGAATAACCCAGATACAAGGCCGGAAGCGCCATACCAGATATCCAGAACCCTGGCCTGATTTTCCTGAATACGCTCTGGAAGATTGAGATCTACAGGTACAACAATGAAACATTGACTGCGGTATGCTGAGTCGTCTTTCCTCTTTCTCGACACAGATGCGGTAAGCATCATACCATAGTCAATATATTACATACCGCAGTCAATTTCATTATAACTGGCTTATCCAGAGCCATCTTTAGCAACCCGACGTACGTGCAATCTGTGAATTCTGTGATTTTCCGCTTCCTCGCCGCTTTCTCACTCCGTGAGATCGCTTACTGCGGCGAGCGGCAGTGATTAATATTGACTGCGGTATGTACTCTTTTGTAATCCCCTGCGTTCTTTGCATCACCCAATGCGGTTCACTTTGCACTTTTTCGTGCACTTTGCGTTTTTATTGTTGCTTTGCAATAAATTCCAAGATTTAATAAAATAATGCAAAGTGAAGATTAAAGGATGTTCAGTATGGGACTCATGGATACACTCAACCAGTGCATAAGTGCTGGTCATGAAATGACGAAAGCAATCGCCATTGCGCAGTTTAATGATGACAGTCCGGAAGCCCGGAAAATAACCCGGCGCTGGAGGATTGGTGAAGCAGCTGATTTAGTTGGCGTGTCATCTCAGGCTATCAGGGATGCCGAGAAAGCTGGCCGGCTGCCGCACCCTGATATGGAAACCCGTGGGAGAGTTGAGCAACGCGTTGGTTATACCATCGAGCAAATCAATCACATGCGGGATGTATTTGGTACACGACTGCGCCGTGCTGAAGATGCGTTTCCGCCGGTGATTGGTGTTGCTGCTCACAAAGGTGGTGTTTACAAAACCTCAGTATCCGTTCACCTGGCTCAGGATCTTGCTCTGAAAGGACTCCGTGTTCTGCTTGTTGAAGGCAATGACCCACAGGGAACTGCTTCTATGTATCACGGATGGGTGCCCGATCTTCATATTCATGCTGAGGACACTCTCCTGCCCTTTTATCTTGGGGAAAAGGATGACGCCAGCTACGCTATAAAGCCCACCTGCTGGCCTGGCCTTGATATCATCCCGTCCTGTCTGGCACTGCACCGCATTGAAACCGAGCTGATGGGGAAATTTGACGAAGGCAAATTACCTGCTGACCCGCACCTGATGCTCCGTCTGGCCATTGAAACTATCGCTCATGATTATGACGTGATAGTTATCGACAGTGCACCCAACCTTGGTATCGGTACGATAAATGTTGTATGCGCTGCTGATGTACTGATTGTCCCTACTCCGGCAGAGCTTTTCGACTACACCTCCGCACTGCAGTTTTTCGATATGCTGCGTGACCTGCTTAAGAACGTGGATCTTAAAGGCTTTGAGCCAGATGTCCGTATTCTGCTTACTAAATACAGTAATAATAACGGCTCGCAGTCCCCGTGGATGGAAGAACAAATTCGGGATGCCTGGGGAAGCATGGTCCTTAAAAATGTTGTGCGCGAAACGGATGAAGTCGGTAAAGGTCAGATCCGTATGAGAACCGTTTTTGAACAGGCTATTGATCAACGTTCTTCAACTGGCGCCTGGCGTAATGCCCTCTCTATATGGGAACCTGTTTGCAATGAGATTTTTGATCGTCTGATTAAACCACGCTGGGAGATTAGATAATGAAGCGTGCTCCTGTCATTCCAAGACATACCACACATACTCAATCGACTGAAGATACTTCATCACCGGCGCCAGCCGCACCTATGGTGGATTCATTAATTGCGCGCGTGGGTGCTATGGCCCGAGGTAATGCTATCTCTCTTCCGGTATGTGGACGGGAAGTAAAATTTACCCTTGAGGTGCTCCGGGGAGACTCTGTTGAGAGCGCTTCACGCGTATGGTCAGGCAATGAGCGCGATCAGGAACTACTTACCGAAGATGCTCTGGATGATCTCATTCCTTCATTTTTACTGACCGGTCAGCAGACTCCAGCTTTCGGCCGCCGGGTTTCTGATGTCATAGAAATTGCAGACGGCAGCCGTCGCCGTAAAGCCGCAATCCTGACGGAAAGTGATTATCGCGTTCTGGTTGGTGAACTGGACGATGAGCAGATGGCTGCATTGTCCCGACTGGGTAACGATTATCGGCCGACGAGTGCTTATGAACGTGGCCTGCGTTATACAAGCCGGCTGCAGAATGAGTTTGCAGGAAATATTTCTGCGCTTGCCGATGCGGAAAACATCTCTCGTAAGATCATTACCCGCTGTATTAATACGGCCAAACTGCCTAAATCCGTTGTTGCCCTGTTTGCACATCCTGGAGAACTGTCTGCCCGGTCAGGTGAAGCCCTTCAGAAGGCTTTTGCAGATAAAGAAGAATTACTGAAGCAGCAGGCTGAGACTCTCCACGATCAGAAGAAAGCGGGACTAATCTTTGAAGCTGAAGAGGTCATTAGTCTTTTAACATCCGTACTGAAACAATCTCCCTCTCCAAGGGTTAATCTGAGCTCACGTCATCAGTTTGCTCCAGGGGCAACAGCATTGTATAAGGGCGATAAAATGGTGCTTAATCTGGATAGGTCCCGCATTCCTGTGGAGTGTATAGAGAAAATAGAAGCCATTCTTAAGGAGCTTGAGAAACCAGGAGTCTGATGCGGACACGCTTTAGTCTACGGTTATCTCCCTTTACTTCATTTCCTTTCTCACAGGCCAGAAAACATAACTGGCCTAAATATTCTCTCTGAGACCACGGTCCCACCTGCATCGTCGGTCAGGTTATCTTTCTGGGACCACGGTCCCACCTGCGTCGTCGGTCAGCTTAGCTGCCTGGGACCACGGTCCCACCTGCGTCGTCGGTCAGGTTATCTTTCTGGGACCACGGTCCCACCTGCATCGTCGGTCAGGTTATCTTTCTGGGACCACGGTCCCACCTGCATCGTCGGTCAGCTTAGCTGCCTGGGACCACGGTCCCACCTGCATCGTCGGTCAGGTTATCTTTCTGGGACCACGGTCCCACCTGCGTCGTCGGTCAGCTTAGCTGCCTGGGACCACGGTCCCACCTGCATCATTGTTTAGGTTTCCAGCCTGGGACCACGGTCCCACCTGCATCGTTGGTCAGGTTATCAGCCTGGGACCATGGTTGCATTGATGTCAATGACGAACTGATTTTTGACATGATTGCATCACGAAGAGCGGAATAATCTTGCAGCAGAACTGAAATATCTGGCGATTGAATAGTAATGGATCGGGATTAGAGCCGAGTATACTGAGTACAATTTGTCAAATTTCGCAGTGTATTCGGTTTAATCTCCTCCAGTTTTTAAAGGTCAATTGCTGCCGCTACGCGCTGTTCAGACCTTCGTCCGGCAAGTAACCAATCCAGGCTATTTTCACAACCCAGGGTGAATAACATCATTCCGTCATCAGCATAGCCACATCATGCATTTCGTCACACTGTATGATCTGGGGATTTCAGAGACATTACTTATCACAGGTTATGCAGATGAATAAGACTCAATAGATTGTTTATCCACAGTGACGGGGATATACATGTGGGTAGCTTCTTGAAAGACTTATGATGTAAATCCAGCCTCTTGACTCTCACATTGCCAATATATAGCTCGTGACCTGCTCCCCGTTGATTAGTACACCCCGATGTTAGTAATGTCTTCATAAGCCACATGAGGACATCCCCATGAAGAAGCGTTTTTCCGACGAACAGATCATCAGTATTCTCCGCGAAGCCGAAGCTGGGGTACCCGCCCGTGAACTCTGCCGCAAGCATGCCATTTCCGATGCCACGTTTTACACCTGGCGTAAGAAGTATGGCGGTATGGAGGTGCCTGAAGTTAAGCGCCTGAAGTCGCTTGAGGAAGAGAACGCCAGACTCAAGAAGCTGCTTGCCGAAGCCATGCTGGATAAGGAGGCGCTTCAGGTGGCTCTTGGGCGAAAGTACTGACGACAGACCAGAAGCGGGAAGCCGTGATGCTGATGTGTGATGCGACCGGTATGTCGCAACGTCGTGCCTGCAGGCTTACAGGTTTATCCCTGTCGACCTGCCGCTATGAGGCTCACCGTCCGGCTGCTGATGCGCATTTATCAGGGCGCATCACTGAGCTGGCACTGGAGCGCAGGCGTTTTGGCTACCGTCGTATTTGGCAGTTGCTGCGCCGTGAAGGGCTTCATGTTAATCATAAGCGCGTGTACCGGCTTTATCACCTCAGTGGCCTGGGCGTAAAACGCAGAAGACGTCGTAAAGTGCTGGCAACAGAACGTCTGCCGCTGCTCCGTCCGGCGGCGCCCAATCTGACCTGGTCGATGGATTTCGTCATGGACGCACTTTCCACCGGTCGCAGGATCAAGTGTCTTACCTGCGTCGATGATTTCACAAAGGAATGCCTGACGGTCACTGTTGCCTTTGGGATTTCAGGCGTTCAGGTCTCGCGTATTCTGGACAGCATTGCACTGTTTCGAGGCTATCCGGCGACGATAAGAACTGACCAGGGGCCGGAGTTCACTTGCCGTGCACTGGATCAATGGGCCTTTGAGCATGGTGTTGAGTTGCGCTTAATCCAGCCGGGAAGCCAACGCAGAACGGATTTATTGAGAGCTTTAACGGACGATTTCGCGATGAATGCCTGAATGAGCACTGGTTCAGCGATATCGTTCACGCAAGGAAAATCATTAATGACTGGCGGCAGGATTATAACGAGTGTCGTCCACATTCAGCACTGAATTATCAGACGCCATCAGAGTTTGCAGCACGGTGGCGAAATGTAAAATGTGAAGGTAAACAAACCGACCTTACTAACTGACGGTTGTATCTAATCCTGGGGGCAGGTCAAGAGAACTGAAATGGACAAATTGTTAAATATGCTGCGTTATAAGAGTGAGGGGTCTGATATTGACTTCAAATCTACCCAGTACCGCTTTAACAATGGTTCTGAGGGTAATGACTCCAACTTATTGATAGTGTTTTATGTTCAGATAATGCCCGATGACTTTGTCATGCAGCTCCACCGATTTTGAGAACGACAGCGACTTCCGTCCCAGCCGTGCCAGGTGCTGCCTCAGATTCAGGTTATGCCGCTCAATTCGCTGCGTATATCGCTTGCTGATTACGTGCAGCTTTCCCTTCAGGCGGGATTCATACAGCGGCCAGCCATCCGTCATCCATATCACCACGTCAAAGGGTGACAGCAGGCTCATAAAACGCCCCAGCGTCGGCATAGTGCGTTCACCGAATACGTGCGCAAACCGTCTTCCGGAGCCTGTCATACGCGTAAAACAGCCAGCGCTGGCGCGATTTAGCCCCGACATAGCCCCACTGTTCGTCCATTTCCGCGCAGACGATGACGTCACTGCCCGGCTGTATGCGCGAGGTTACCGACTGCGGCCTGAGTTTTTTAAGTGACGTAAAATCGTGTTGAGGCCAACGCCCATAATGCGGGCGGTTGCCCGGCATCCAACACCATTCATGGCCATATCAATGATTTTCTGGTGCGTACCGGGTTGAGAAGCGGTGTAAGTGAACTGCAGTTGCCATGTTTTACGGCAGTGAGAGCAGAGATAGCGCTGATGTCCGGCGGTGCTTTTGCCGTTACGCACCACCCCGTCAGTAGCTGAACAGGAGGGACAGCTGATAGAAACAGAAGCCACTGGAGCACCTCAAAAACACCATCATACACTAAATCAGTAAGTTGGCAGCATCACCGAAGATCGCGGGCGGAAACATCCAGATCACCGTCACCTCAGTTCGCAATGGAAACGTGAAATTCCAGCACGTTCAGGTGCATTATGAGCCGAACACGATCTATGGCCATGCAGACTTTACTGCGAACCTCTCTAAAGCCCAGCAAACGACGCTGCGGCAGCTCTATGACGGCTGCAACCCGCGCCCGAGGCGCGACCTACTGCGTGGTGGAGCCGATCGCCTGCAAGTCGGGGCGATGGAGTTTCAGTGCTCCCCTGAAGAGCTATTGTCGGGATTGATTGAAACGATCTACGCTATGCGAAACGCCCTACTACACGGCGAAGTAGACCCCGACCCGAGGGTACTGTCTTGCTATGAGCCAGCTTATCGGATCGTAATGCTGTTTCTAGGCTGCGTGAGATAAGCAGGAGATGTACCCTGTGTTCATATTTTTTAGATATGGCATTAGTCATGGCATTGATATTTTATTTGATATTTAATCTAAGTAAATTAATATGATATATAGGCAGTTGATAATAGAGTGGGAGTGAGGCTATTATTTAGCCTATTGTTTTATTTGATTTAGTGAGTGCCATTGATGATATGACTGCATTATCAATGGCATTTTTTATGGTTTAAGGCCGACGCTGAATCGAAGATATAGCAAATACCATGTGACCGTATCAGCAAATGCCATGGTATCGACAACCGGGTGCATTGCAGCGCTGTGCTGATGCCATCGATGCTCGCTTTGATCAGAACCGCTCTCTCGACCCTTGCCCCAGATCGTTAAATATGCGCCAGAGGAGCACCTCGTGATAGAAATTGTGAACAAGACAGCCGCCACTCGGAATCGAAGTATCCATATAGGTGAATAAAGTTTGCGGAAAATACGCTGAGAAAATAGAAAAGCGTCAATGAAGGGACATAGGAATGGCGATTAACGGAGAGAACGGTGTTAGTGCAGTCACCGTGGATGAACTACTCAAGCAAGGCCTTCGGATACCGAACTATCAACGCCCATACAGTTGGGATGTATCGACTGCTCTACAACTGGTGGATGATATCAGCGAAGCTCTTCGAGATACCGAACGAAAAGATATTCCCTATGTTTTGGGTGCAATCATTCTTCACGATGATGGTGAGTATCTCAATGTAGTCGACGGGCAGCAGCGCCTGCTGACTTTGCGAATGATTCTTGCGGCCTTAGATCCGATAAATCATCAAATTTCGATGTCTGGTAACAGCGACACTCCTGTCTCCCTAGTTTGGATAGAGCTTCAAAGGCGCCTGTCGCAGTTGGAAGATAAAAAAGAGTTTTTGGATTTTATCTGTCACAAATGTCAGTTGGTGCGTATTGTGACGGACGATATTGATGAGGCATTTCGTGTCTTTGATTCCCAGAACTATCGCGGCAAACCGCTTGCCCCTCACGACTTGCTCAAAGCACACCACCTGCGCGAAATGCACGATGAGTCCGCTGCTATGAAAGTGGCTGTCGTTGAGGCTTGGGAAGCCGTAAACGATGAGGATCTGGACAGGCTTTTTTCTACTTTTTTATACCGGATATCCAAGTGGTCACGAGGCGAAAGCTCGCTCGAATTTACTATTCGGGACATCGGCATGTTCAAGGGCATTTCATCACGATCCCACAGGTCATTTTCGCCAAATCTGCGATATCACCTTGCAGCACAAGCCGCTATGCCACTTCTAAGTGCATGGTCGGTATCCTCTACACATGATGCACGAAACGCCGGGCGCAGCCGCTTTCAGCTTGATGCCCCGATAATCGCAGGACGCTCATTTTTCGAGATGGTGACATTCATGCTTGACGAATTGAAGATACTGGAACAAGAGGTTATTGACAGAGGTTTCAAAAACTTTGGCCCATCTCAAAGTCGCTACCGCTACGTGTACGAATTGTTCATTGCCGCGCTGCTTTGCTATACAAACAAGTTTGGCGATGAAGATGTAGATGAAGTGCGAAATAGGTTATTCGCATGGGCATATGCCTTGCGGGTCGAGTTACTTCGTGTGCAATTTGTATCTGCTGACAACCGAGCGCGAGGTAAAAACGATGCAAATAAATCGCCTTTTGTTTTGCTACGTAATGCGATGACTGGAAGTGTTGTCCGCAAACTTCCAATAACAAGTAAGCCATACAGCGATAACCACGAAAAGGAACTCGTTGCTTTTATCAAGGGGCTGCAATGAGCAAGAAGGAGTTGAAACCTGAACTGTTAACAGTAGGCAAGTTATTCACTGACAATTATCTGATTCCTATTTATCAACGGAACTATGCTTGGCGGGCCGAACAGATTGAGCAACTTATTAGCGATATTCAAGACTCGGTGGTAGGGGGCCAGGACAACTATTTTCTTGGGAACCTTGTTGTAATCAAGCGGGGTAGAGAGGATGAGTTCGAGGTCATAGATGGACAACAACGACTTACAACCCTCTATCTGCTTCTTACCTTCCTGGAGCAAGACGGTGAGGGTGAGAAGCCGTCGGTTGGCCATGCAGGCCACTTGCAATATGAGTCGCGCGCACGGGCAACTGAGGCCCTGCTGCGAGTAGCACAGGAGGCGGCTAAGGAGCACGTTCGACCGCAGGGCTCCACGAGTAATGCAGATGCTGGCATTCATGAAGGCTACAGCATCATCAATCAGTTCTTCAAACAAAATGAAAACCTTAATCGCTCACGCGAAAAATTCTCCGATTTCTTGCTAACGAAGGTGACTGTCGTCCGTGCCTCGCTGCCACCCAATACCGACCTCAATCGCTACTTCGAGATCATGAACACTCGTGGGCAGCAACTCAAGCAGGTTGATATTGTTAAGGCTCGCCTGATGAGCAAACTGCCCAATCAATATGAACGCGAATGCTTTGCGTGGGTTTGGGATTCCTGTGCTGACATGGATTCTTATGTCCAGATGTCTCTGACCCGTGGTGACACAAGTTTGCGAAACAAAGTATTTGGTGATGAATGGTCCTGGCTGGAGGTGACCAGCTTCTCTTCGCTAATGGAAAGTCGTCCGCAATCCGGCATCAATTCATCAAGGCAATCCTCCGAAGGGGTATCGTTGTCCTTGGATGAGGCGTTGTCAAAATACGCTAAAGAGCTCGAGTCAAATTCCACTGAAGACGAGGGCAACGAGCGGTTTCGTTCGACTATTGAGTTTCCGGCCTTTCTGCTACACGTTCTAAGAATTATGAAAGGCGATGAGGTCGAAGACGAAGGCCTGCTTGACGACAAGCGCCTCATCAAGTCATTTGACGACGCCGTAAATAATGTACCCGATGCTAAAGCCGATTGGGTGCGTAGTTTTGCATTTATGCTTCTCAAGTGCCGCAACCTCTTCGATGGCTTCATCTTGAAGCGTCAATTCACGGCAAACATCGGTGACGATGGCGATTGGTCTCTCCAGCGACTGAAAAAAGGAGGCGGGGACAAGAAGCCAACCCCGACGTACATCCATGTTTTCTCGGCCAGCAATGGAAGCTTAGAGGAGGACGGGAGTGCTGACCCACATACCCGAGATGTATTGCTGCTTCAGTCCATGCTTCGGATTACCTACACTTCTCCGCGAACGATGCACTGGATTACCAAAGTTCTTCGCTGGCTCTCCGTTAAAGCCCCTCGAGACGTGAAACATGCGGATCTTGCCGATTTGTTGAAGGGATATGCCCGCAGCAAGGTTAAAGAGACATTCTCCTTTGAGAAAGATCAGCAACCACAAGGGTTTGGTATCAGCCGTATCGTCTTTTCGTATCTCGACTATCTTCTGTTGAGTGACTCCTCAAAACGAGATTTCAAATTTCAGTTCAGAACTTCCATTGAGCACTTCTATCCACAGCATCCTGACAAAGAACAGTCGGGCGCGGTTGTTTCAGGTTCTAGCCTTAACCTGCTTGGCAACCTCGCGCTCGTAAGCGTCAGCGCGAACTCAAAATTCAGCAATAGCCTCCCCAGAGCAAAGGCCGAAAACTTCAAGGATACAATTGAACTTCAAAGTCCCAAGCTCAAGAGAATGGCGGAAATCACCCGAAATACAAACTGGGACGATCAGCAGATAACAGCACATCATGAAGCGATGGTGACATTGCTTCGTGATGATGTAAGTCTGGTGGAGGCAAGCGGAAGATCCAACCCAGGGCGTTGACTTCTTTGAATAACTGCTTTTGGATGAATATCCTTTGTGGTGTGCAAGTTGTCAGTCTAAAAGCGTTTTGCGTCGGGCGACACGATCAGTACAGTCTCCAAGTTTTCTTACCATGGTATTTTGTATGGTATCGACATGCAGATATAATTCTATTTTATTGATTTTATAGTGTTTTAAGACAGCATTGATCATCGAGTGGGTAACATAGGCTTAATACATTCCTTGCTCCTCGCACCGGAGCACATCACAGATACTGATTGAGATCCACTTCACGCAGCGGCTGGTTTTGACGTTCTGTTATCATTTGCACTAGGTCTTTTTCGTCCAGCTCATCGAGCATTTGTTCATACAGAGCCGCGGGCACACAATAAAAAACAGGGCGGTTGCGGTCAATAATCGCGACCGGGTAGCCGCCGCCGGCACTGGCGGTGGCCACCGGATCGTTTTTAAGTTCGCTGATGCTGGCAGTCACATCACACAGAATGATATTTGTCATGGTCCCCCCCTGAGACAAGTCATCTGTATGATCGGTAAAGTAAGCTCTTGCGGCAAGTCCCGTCTGTCATTTCGACGGTCAGAAACGGGCAACCGGCAGCTCCTTCCAGCGGGTGGTATATGCCGGTGACAGCATCTCCCGTTTCATCTGCCAGTCCGGCGCAATACCCCGTCCGGCAAACCAGACTTTCCCGAGTCCGGAATGATTAATGCCGTCGAGTACCTTCATCAGCGCATCGCTGTGCGGCCGTGGCTGCACGTCATCGAACAGATTCAGCTGCGCGACGCCGTTCGGACTGAAATCATTGAGCATTATCCCCGCTTTTGCGTAGCGGTGGCCATCGAGCCAGATCCTGTCCAGAGACCTGACCGCAGCCGCGATAATGTCCCGGGTGTCACGGGTAGGGGTGTGCAGTTTTTCCGTGGCCACGTTACCGTAATACGGCTCATTAACCGCAAAAGGGGATGTCTTGATGAAGGTGCTGATATGCCGGCAGTACTGTCGCTCACCGCGCAACTTTTCCGCCGCGCGCTCGGCATACTGGCAGACGGCCTGGCGCATTTCTTCGTAGGTGGTGATCCGCTGCCCGAAGCTGCGACTGCAGACAATCTGCTGTTTCGGCGGCGGCGCTTCCTCCAGTGAAATGCAACTCTCGCCGTTCAGCTCACGTACCGTGCGCTCCAGCACTACGTTGAAGTTTTTCCGGATAAATGTAGGGTTCGTCAGCGACAGCTGTAGGGCGGTGGTGATCCCCATAACGTGCAGCTTTTTCGCTATCCGGTTCCCCACGCCCCAGATTTCTTCCACCGGCTGCAGGCTGAGTAATTTTGCCGTTCTGCGTGGATTATCGGGCGACAGCGCCAGCACCCCCCTGAATTGTGGCCATTCCTTTGACGCCCACTGCGCCGATTTGGCCAGTGTTTTTGTGGCGCCGAAGCCGACACCGATCGTCAGTCCGGTTCCACTGAGAACATGCCCACGCAGCTGCCTGCCAAAATCCTCCAGATCCATACAGTGGCCAATTCCCCGGGCATCCAGGAAACATTCGTCAATTGAGTATTGTTCGACGCGGGGCGACAGCTCTTCCAGCAGGGCGACCACACGGTTACTCAGGCTCGCGTAGAGCTCGTAGTTGCTGGAAAAAACGTACAATTTTTCAGGAAACTGCGCCTCTTTGAGCTGGAACCAGGGGGTTCCCATCTTTATACCCAGCAGTTTGGCTTCAGCACTCCGGGCAATAACGCAGCCATCGTTGTTACTGAGAACGACGACAGGTTTGCCGCGCAAATCCGGCCTGAAAACCTTCTCGCAACTGGCGTAGAAGGAGTTGACGTCAGCCAGGGCGAACATCAGTCTGCCCTCCGGGTTTTATGAATGAAGGCTGTCACCACGCCGAAAATTTGCAGCGTTTCCGGATCCGGGTACAGGGAAGGGAAGTCCGGGTTCATCGCCTGCAGGGCTGGCCGCGGCGTCAGAAGCAGGCGTTTTACCGTAAATTCACCCTCAATTTCCGCGATAACAATATCCCCGTGCCGCGGCTGTTCTGCTTTATCCACGACCAACAGATCGCCGGAATAGAGGCCAATATCAGTCATTGAGTTGCCAATCGCCCTGACAAAATAGGTGGAGTGGCGCCGGTGAATGCAGTACTCATTCAGATCCAGTTCAGACTCAGTGTAGTCTGCTGCCGGTGACGGAAAACCCGCAGGGCATCGCTCTGTGAACAAAGGAATTTTTACTATGCTGGCTTCTGATACTGCAGGAATGAACTTCATCGTTTTTTCCCTCGCTTAAGGCTGTATATATATACAGTGTGCGCCGGGAGACCGGTAAAGATCAAGGGGTGAAAGTCCCCGACCATTGAAGGACCAGCAATCCACAGGGTCCCCGAGTCATGCGTTGTATACCGTGAGGTATGGGGCGAAGCGTTGACAGGGGTGTTGACAGGCCAGCCATTGAGCCACGAAATGTATATTAAATTCCCGGGTGCCGACGTTGTACTGTTTACGGAAGGCAACATCATAGGGTGCGTTACTGCGAGTGCCATATGGACCCGGCGGGGTCTGAGACCCTGGCATGTCAATACGATCTTTACGCGGGAACCGGGAGATCTCCCCTCTGACCATCTGCCAGTGCCGGAGATGGCCCGCACCGGGAAGGCGAGGAGCCGAAGCCGGTGATGTACGGAGAGGAGAAGTCGGACTCGCTCATAGTAGCTGCGAATCTGGCGAACAATCCGCAAGGAGCGGAGTCAGTGGAGCGAAGGAGCGGGGCCAAGGGAAACGCGGAACAGCCACACATGCGCCGGACGCAGAGCCGGGAAAGTATGTCACAGAGGCTGTCACGCGTGCGGGAAGCTGCGAAGCAGCGGAAGAAAGAACGGTTTACCGCATTGTTCCACCTCCTGACAGCAGAGGCACTGGAGAACGCATTCCTCTCCCTGAGCAGGAAAGCGGCTGCCGGAGTTGATGGTGTCAGGTGGAAGGACTACGCCGAAAACCTGAAGGTCAACATAGCAGATCTGCACCGGAGGCTTCATCAGGGTAGTTACAGGGCTCAGCCCGGCAGGCGGCACTACATCCCGAAAGCGGATGGAAAACAGCGCCCGCTCGGCATCGCCTCACTGGAGGACAAAATCGTCCAGTATGCGCTGGTTAAGATCCTGAATGCAGTCTACGAAAATGACTTTATGGGGTTTTCATACGGGTTCAGACCCGGGCGAAGCCAGCACAATGCGCTGGACGCACTGGCCACAGGGCTGGTTCGGACCAATGTAAACTGGGTACTGGATGCCGATATCAGTCAGTTCTTCGACAAGGTAAGCCATGAATGGCTAATCAGGTTCATAGAACACAGAATCGGCGACCAGAGGGTAATCAGGCTCATACGAAAGTGGCTCACAGCCGGGACCTCAGAGGAAGGAGAATGGCGGGCATCGGAGGAAGGAGAATGGCGGGCATCGGAGGAAGGCACCCCACAGGGTGCGGTTATCTCGCCGCTGCTGGCAAACATCTACCTCCACTATGTCTTCGATCTGTGGGCGCATCAGTGGCGACGCCGCCATGCCACAGGCAATGTGGTCATGGTCAGATACGCAGATGACATAGTCATCGGGTTCGACAAGCGAATCGACGCTCAATGCTTTCGTATAGCCATGCAGCGCAGACTGAAGGAGTTCGGACTCACGGTACATCCGAAGAAAACCCGACTGACGGAGTTCGGCCGCTTCGCAGCCGAAAACCGCGCCAGCAGGGGAAAAGGTAAACCAGAAACGTTCAACTTCCTCGGGTTCACGCATATCAGTGGGAAAGATCGTAGTGGCAGGTTCATGCTGATACGAAAGACACGCCGGGGCAGGATGACGGCGACACTGAAAGCGATCAAGGACGGACTACGAAAGCGCTGGCATTACTCAATCCCCGAACAGGGAAAATGGCTCAGGAGAGTGGTTCAGGGATACCTGAACTACCACTCAGTCCCGGGCAACTATCCCATGATGCGGAAGTTCAGGATATACGTAACAGACCTCTGGCGACGGGCGCTGAGGCGCAGGAGCCAGCAGGATGATACGACATGGACGAAAGCAAACAGACTGGCAGCCGTATGGCTGCCGAAGGTTCGGGTTCTGCATCCATGGCCTGTGGAGCGGTTCACCGCCAGACACCCAAGGCAGGAGCCCGGTGCGTGAATAGCGCACGCCGGGATCTGTGCGGGGGGTACCCGGTAACGGGTATCCCTACCGCGACATTATTTTGCGGAGGCCGTTTTTTTTCAAGTCATCTTGTTGCCGTTGTCTGTAACCATTTGCTGTTCCTGCAAAAACAGGGAAATTTCAGAAGGATCGCTGCCAGTCCGGAGAATCGTTATCTAATAAAATGTAATATACTGACGTACAGTGCATTTATTCTGAGTGGAGTGATTATGAATACGGGTTTAAGGCAGGTTCTGCGATATGCAGGCGTCCCGGTTGACGCCGCTGAACCGGTGCGCCGGCAATTCGGTAGCCGCCTGATTTTAATCGTGACGGTTGCTCTTCTTCCGCTGTTGATTGTTGACGTCCCTCAGTGGCTATTTGTGCTCTCTCAGATTATCTGGGGAAGCGGTATGTACATTGGTATCTCCGTGGCCAGTGATAAACCAGATCGCCGATAAGCTCAGAACGAGAGGTCTCCCGGGCCGCCTGGTGACGGGCAGCTGATAAACTGGCGCCATGCCATCAACACCGGATAAGGACGTCGCCGGCTTGTCTTTGCCGCCGGCTCCGCTTTGTCCGGCCCCCTCCCTCCGGTCTGCGGCCTTTATACGCAGCCATCGCGTCGCGATGCCAGCTTCTGCTTTTCTCCCTGCGCTCGTAAACCGCGACAGGGGACCTCATGTTGTATCTCCTGCATCGCTTCGGGTAGTGCCGTGCCTTCACTTTAGCCCGGCCGCTGCAGATGCAAGGGTTCGCTGGCGCCGCCATCCTCGCCCGGTCGCAGTTTTTTTAGGAAGCTCGCCGTTCTTCCCGTCGTTTTCTCGCTCAGGTTCGCTCTAAAACCGTCCAGACCAGCTTCGTGCTTTATCTGCGCTGCGGCCTCCGGTGTCGCCCTTGCATCTTCCGCTTTCCGCCGGGCTGTCGTGTCGGCACGGCACAACCCGGTGCCGCAATCTTATGAACCTGTGGAGGTTGCTATGTATCATGCCCGTCAAACCATGCTGAATGTAGAGGAGTCCGACCGTCTCTCGTTCCTGCCGGATCTGTTTGGTAACGATTTTCTGGCCGGAGAGATGCAGGTCTATGCGCTCGCTGAGAAACACATCACCGATTACTGCGGAGGCTTCTGGCATTTCATCCGTATTCCGGAGGGCGGCGGCTACATGATGCCTGACGGTGACCGTTTCCATCTGACTAACCCGGATAACTGGTTTGATCGGTCCGTCAGCGCGGATGCGGCCGGAGTTATCATTACGGCGCTGGCGATCAACCGCCGTATCTGGCTGCACCATGAACGCGGTGATGCTGCCCTGACACGCCACCTGATGCTGCGGGAATCGCAGCTGTGGAATTTCATTGACTCTCATGACGAATGCGCTGCTATTTACGCGGCTCTGGACTGATACTATATCGGGGCGCCCGACGCCCCGTTTAAGGTCAGAGACGGCACGATCTGTGAGGAGCTTACCCGGCTTCGCAGATCGGTGCGGCCGCGCGAAAATCCTGGCAGGCTTCGCCTGCCAGTGAGGCGGTTCGCCACACCTGCGGCGCTGCGTACTGGCCTCACCTCAACAGGTCGCCAGTTAAGGATTAAGAGCGTAATATCTGCGTACCTTTTCTTCTTTTGCTGATTTTGCGTATGTCGCAGTGGAATATTGCCTCTTTTTCAAAGGAGGAGCAGGACAAAGTTGCCGTCGATAGGGTGGCTGCTGATGTTGCCTGGCAGGAGCGCATGAACAAGCCCGTCATGCCGGAACTTGTTGAACGGGAACAGCCTGAACACCTGCGCGAATATTTCCATGAACGGTTCCGCGTACATCGACTGAACAGTCAGCAGCTGCCGCGCGCAAATGCACCCGAATATAATAAACCGGGCGATGATCAGCAGAATTGATTTTCTTACTCAGTGTGTCCAGGGAGGGTAATCTGTGCGTATGTCTCTGATGTTTGCTGCCGTGACGCTTTTAACCGGTATTAACCTGTTTTTTATTCCGTTTCAGCCTGTTCCGGCTCTGTGGGGGGCTATCCTGGCCGTTGCTTTTGTTCTGATTAATGTCGTGGCGGATAAGCTGCGCCTCTGGAGTGGTATTGCGTGGATTATCGTTGCCGGCATCATCATAACGCTGATGCTGAAGGGGAAAGAGCCGGGTGACGAATTTCGTGTCCTGATCACCGTTTTCGCTTTCCTGGCTTCAATCTGGTATAGCGTTGCGCAGTTCAGGAAGGAAAATAAGCTCCGTTCCTGACGCCCCGTCTGGTATGCCGCCGGTTTATCATGGCTTCTTTCCGGCGGCATGAAAAACATATTCTCTCCAGCCTGCATCTTTACGTTTCCGGCTTGCTCCCTGCTGTCTGTCTGCTTTCTCTTCTTCTTCCTGCTGTGATGTCTCTTTTTAACCCTTAAAGGCTTTAAAAGCACACCCGCACTGGACACCTTCGGCTCCCGGCCAGCTGCGCTGTCCAGTCGTCGAGCCACACTCCGCTAACCGCGAAAAGACGCGGTAAACTCCGCCGAACCCGCTACGCGGTTTCGGGCCTGGCGGCTAGTGTCTGATGTCTGAAGTCAAGGTCAACGGCAGCGCTTGCTGCGACCGTTCCGGCCGCGCCGCTTTCACCGTGCCGGCGATAAAGCTGCCGGCACTCTGCAGGGCAACGCCGTTTCGCGCCCGCGCTCTTCGTCGTTGCGGCGGGTGCCTGCTCCTTCCCCCTGGCGCCGTATCACCCGTTTGAGTCCATTCGCCGGGGCTGAGACAAGCACAGTCGCCATCATCCGTCCAGGGTAAATGGCACGCGGTAAACCGCGCCCTGGACAGCTGCCGTCGCCCGTGCTCGTTTACGCCCTTGCGGCGAACGGCTCTCAAACGGGTGAAGTTAATACCAGGGGGCAGGTTCAGCAGGTCCCCGCACAAAGTCAAAACCGCGGCCCCGGCAACTCAACGGGTGATGTTCTTTAAAAATCGGGAAAAAGAAAAATGCAGGATCCTTCATTGCGAACGTATCGGATCGCATTTCTGGGAAGCAATGCCAGCGGCAATCTGCCGATGTTTACCCGGGTGCAGGCCACGACCGGAAAACGGGCGATAAAAGCGTTTATTGAACGCTGTGAACCCGTCAAAGGCTGGTTTCTGGGCGCACCGGAAGACATTACCGATCAGGTTCAGAAGGAGGAAGAAGAGGCGGGAAGCAAACCGCAGGTATGAAAAAAGCAGGGTAAACCCTGCTTCTCCCACGCCGTAAAAATCGCACGAACGGTTTTTCCGGCTTCGTTAACTACCATAAGGAGTCAACTTTATGATCGTTTCTATTTTTTCACCTTCCGCAGGCGCTGTAAAGCCCCGTCGTCATTCGCGCATTCTGCGCGCAGATATCACCGCACCGGAGATTGATCCCGCTCTCAGAGCTTTCGGGCGTCATATCGCCAGAAGTCACCGCAAAGGGCGCGGTGTCCACATCCCCGCGATGAAAAATACCGCCCTCGGGCAGGTACTCCGCACGCTGGAACTGAAACGCGCATTTAACTGATGAGGTGAGCCGCCCCGCGAGGGGCGGCAACTGCAGGAAGGAGAAAACACAATGACACCGACTACCGCACAGATCATGACGGAAAATACCGTCAGCCAGACTTACCGGGCAACCTATTCACCCGATGATAATAAATTGCGACTTTACGCATCATTACGGCTCGATGAAGAAACGTATTCCCTGATCAACAAAGCAGGCTTTCGCTGGGCGCCCAAACAGAAACTCTTTGTGGCGCCAGCCTGGACGCCGGGGCGGGAGGATGTCCTGCTTTCGCTCGCCGGTGATATCGAGGACGAGGACAGCACCCTGTTTGATCGCCAGGAGCAGCGCGCCGGGCGGTTCAGTGACTACAGTGACCGGCGGGCGGTTGAATCGGAGCAGGCGCTTGCGCATGTTGATTCGCTGGCATCGGCTGTCCCGCTGGGACAGCCGATCCTGGTAGGCCACCACAGCGAGCGCCGCGCGCGCCGGCATGCGCAGAAAATTGAGAGCGGCATGAAACGTGCCGTGATGCTGTTCGAGCGTGCGGAATACTGGGAACAGCGCGCGCAGGCCTCTCTGCGGCACGCAAAATACAAGGAGCGTCCGGATGTGCGTTACCGCCGTATCAAAAAAATCGAGGCGGAATTACGCAAGTCCCAAAAGCACATTGCCCGGTCTGAAAAGTATATGACGATGTGGCGTGCGCAGACGCTCGATCTGAAAATGGCGTTACTGGTCAGTAATTATGATCATATTCATGCCTGCTTCACGCTCGACAAATACCCCCGCCCGGCAGAGAAAAGCCAGTATGAGGGCTCGATGTCTCTCCATTCTGCCCTGTCGGAGGAGATCATTACTTTTGAACAGGCGCGTGATATTGCGATCCGCTGTCATGAGCGCACGATTAACCACCAACAGCGCTGGGTTAATCATTACCAGAACCGCCTGGCCTACGAACGCGCGATGCTCAATGAAAACGGTGGCGTTGTCACCCGAACACAGGAATTTGAACCAGGCGGGCAGGTACTGAGCCGGGGAGAATGGTTAACCATTCTCCGGGTTAACCGGAGTAAGGGGGAGGTGAGTTCAGTCGAAACGCCCGGTTATCGCTTTCTGGGCTACAGCGGCACGATGAAACTCACGCCCGACCGTATCACGGACTACAAAGCCCCGACAGCGGAGGAAGCCAGCGACGCGAAGAAAGCGGCGAAGCGCCCACCGATCGTCAATTATCCGGGGGAAGGGTTCCGGGAAATGACAAAAGCCGAGTGGGCGAAATTACCCGCTGATTATAAAGGCGTGCGGGGTGCTGCAGAAACCGAAACACACGGCGCCTACCGCTTCCGCCGGTGCATGACGCACGGTTGTACGCTCGTGAATGTGTATATCACAGACATGAAAACCGTTGAAATTCCGAAAAAATAGCAGGAAGGCTCCCCGGCATCTTGCCGGGGAGGTCAGGGAGTACATTCATGCATCATGACCTTAAACACCGTATTCAGGCGATGCGGGTCAAACTGGAAGGGCGCGCCCCTGTCGCTGAAATTCGGGGTAGCTCGCAACTTTTTGTCACCCCCTCCCCGGAATGTCGCCGGTTAGTTGAGCTGGCTGATGTCCGGGAAACCGATCGCATTCTGGAACCCAGTGCCGGAACGGGCGCCATACTGCAGGCGATCAGGGATGCAGTCCCCCGGGCGAAGTGTGACGCCGTGGAGCTGCACGCCGGGTTAGCCCGTCACCTGCAGGCTCATTTCCCGGAGGTCCGGATCTGGTGCGGAGATTTTCTCGAATATCATCCGGAGCGCCGGTATACACGAATTATCATGAATCCGCCGTTTAATCGCGGTGATGATATCCGGCATATCCGGCGGGCATTAACTCTGCTTGAGCCTGGCGGGATTCTGACGGGCATATGTCTGGACGGGCCGCGTCAGCAAAAGGCGCTGGAGTCCCTGGCGGACGTCTGGGAGCCGTTGCCACGGGGAACATTCACGTATACCCAGGTAGCGACCGCCATTCTCAGAATAACCGTCTGATGACACGTTAAGCCGGCGGGGCACCTGTCCCCGTCTGGCCGCGCCTCGAAAGACCGCGCGCCTGCGGCGCCGGGAAAACCG
>NZ_JBEAFH010000079.1:0-26131 GCF_040061575.1 Klebsiella sp. CB_Kp196 | reverse complement strand
GGTTGTTTGTGAAGTGATTCACATCTGCCGTGTCAGTGGGAGCGCATTATAGGGATCCCATTTTTTTGCACAAGCCTTTTTTCGATCTTTTTTTCCAAATGATGTTTTTTCAGCCGCTTCGCGGCGTTCTTGCTCAATCCGCTCAATTTTTACCACAATAAGGGGTTGCAGACGGCCAGAAAAGCAACCAAAGTCTCTGCACTCCCTTCTTTTATTGAGGTAACCATGACCACCAGCTTGCGTCGTTATAAAGATTTATTCCCTAAAACGGGCCTACGCGTGATGATCGACAGCAGCAGCGTGGTGATCGGCGATGTCAGAATAGCTGACGATGTCAGTATCTGGCCTCTGGTCGCCATTCGCGGTGATGTGAACTATGTGGAAATAGGCGCCCGCACTAACATTCAGGACGGCAGCGTCTTACATGTCACGCATAAGTCTTCATCTAATCCACACGGCAATCCACTTATCATTGGCGATGATGTTACCGTCGGTCATAAGGTGATGCTACACGGCTGCACTATTGGTAACCGGGTCCTGGTCGGTATGGGTTCGATTTTGTTGGATGGCGTGATTGTTGAAGACGATATAATGATTGGGGCTGGCAGTCTGGTGCCTCAGAACAAACGTCTCAAGAGTGGCTATCTTTACTTTGGTAACCCGGTAAAACAGATACGCCCCCTGACAGAGGCGGAAATTGCCGGGCTACAATATTCAGCGAACAACTATGTAAAGTGGAAAGGTGATTACCTGGCTCAGGAAAACCAGATCCAACCTTGAGCATCTTCTTGCTGGTCGAGAATGAGATCCTGGGCTTCATCTTCCAGATCCCAGCGATGTTCACGAAAAGCGGCCAGCCATTGCGCCGGCTCTTCACCACCAAAACGCTTCTTGAGCACCGTTAGCGTTAAGGCGCAGGTAAGCTGCATGCCGTTAACTAATGCAGGAAAAGCGATACATTGACGCGCTTCATCCCATACCTCTCTGTCTGGAAACTGAATTGCCTGGTTCATGCATTCAGTTCCTTCTGCAAAGCCGCAATGACTGGCGTAATTTCTGGCAGAACGCCGTGCCACAACAGCACCGCATGAGCAGCCTGCGCCACCAGCATTCCCAACCCATCAGCGCATTTTGTCGCACCGTGTTGCTGGCATAAGGATAAAAATGGCGTACTACCTTTCTGGTAAAACATGTCATAACAACAGACATGGGGATTTATTAAGGTAACAGGGATCGCGGGAACACCGCCGTCAATACCGCTGGATGTCGCATTAATAATGAGATCAAATTCCTGACCGCCTAATGCTTCTATATCCAAAGCGCGGACGCTGCCGGTATGAGCAAAAAGCGTAGCCAGTTCATGGGCGCGAGAATAGGTACGATTAACAATAGTCACGGCACAATCCAGCGACAGGAGAGGAAGCAAAACGCCGCGTGAAGCCCCACCTGCGCCAATAAGCAATACCCGGAATCCTGGTTTAATAAAACCCAGCCGTTCCAGATCGCTCAGTAGTCCAATACCATCGGTATTGTCCCCCAGCAGGCGGCCATCCTCCAACCGTTTAAGCGTATTGACCGCACCGGCCAGCGCTGCGCGTTCGGTTAGCTCATCTGCTCGCGCGAAGGCCTCTTCTTTAAAAGGCACGGTGACGTTCGCTCCCTTACCGCCTTCATTAAAGAAGGTATCGAGCGTCGTAACGAAATCATCGAGCGGAGCCAGGATACGGCCATAGGGATGCGTAATTTGCAACTGCTGAGCAAAAAGCCGATGAATAGATGGCGACTTGCTATGGGCAATAGGGTGTCCGAAGACGGCATAAGTTTCCATGAGTTACCCCTGGCGGAAGAGTTCGCCCGTCAAGGCATCACGTATTTCAGATGGGTTTTGACGCCCTCCCGTAGCCCCGTCAACGACCGGGAAATCAGCGCCAAACTGCGCATAAACTTCTGCCGTCGTGCGGCAAGGAGGCTGGCCAGACAAATTTGCGCTGGTTGAAACCAGCGGTTTTCCGTAAGCATTACACAGTTCGACCACCAGCGGATGGTCCGTGACTCGCACAGCCAGTGAATTGAAGCGCCCCGTCAACCAACGCGGCGTTGAAGCGCAAGCGGGGAAGACAAATGTCACAGGCCCTGGCCAGCAAGAAAAAATCGTCTCCAGCTGCTCATCGCTAAGTTGCGTATCGTCAATATAGGGTTTGAGTTGCTCGAAGTTCGCCGCAATCAGGATCAGCCCCTTTTCAACGGGACGCTGTTTAAGTGCAAGCAGGCTCATGACGGCCTTTTCGCTATCGGGATCGCAACCGACGCCAAAAACGGCTTCTGTTGGATAGGCGATGACATGTTCATTATTCAGAAGCGCCACAGCACGTGCGATGGCTTCTGAGGGCAGGTTATTATTCACAGATTTATTCCGCCGGTATCGGCTTTCCACATTGTTTGCTGGCACAGAAGCGTTTAACGCCCTGCGCCGTTTTCTTTTCGATTAGCAACGGGTAATGACACTCTGGACACTCGCCCGCCACTGGCCTGAAGTTTATGACGAACTGGCAATCGGGGTAACGATCGCAGGAATGGAAGTTTTTTCCAAAACGTGAGCGGCGCTGAACCAAATGCCCTTGCCCGCACTGTGGGCAGGCAATTGCGGTTTCATCCGGCTTATCGATAAGTTCAGTATGTTCGCAATCTGGATAGCTGCTACAACCGATAAACATACCAAAACGCCCCTGGCGTAGTACCAGCACTGCGCCGCAAGACGGGCACGTTTGCCCCTCCAGAACTTTGACAATATGTCCGTCCGCCTGATTTTTCAGGGGCCGGACATAGTCACAGTCAGGATAATGCGAGCAGCCGAGAAAAGGCCCGTGTTTCCCGGAGCGTATTACCAGTTCAGCCCCACACTGCGGGCAGGGTTCGTTTTTACGCACCGAGAACAGCGCTGTTTTGGTCATAACAATTCTAATGTCGCAGCAAAAAAGTTAGTGCAGCATACCTTCATTTACTTCAAAGAGTAATTCTTCCATTTGCTGGTAGGCATTTTCGCAACCGGGAATATTGAACAGCACCATCAGGATCACCCATTTGAGATCTTCCAGATCGAACTCTGCCGTATCCAGCGCCAGTACACGCTCAATCACCATTTCCCGTGTTTCGAGGTTCAACACCTGAATTTGCTCAAGGAATAATAAGAATCCCCGGCAGCTTGCATCAAGACGCTGGCACTCCTCGTCGGTGTAGACTCGTAACGAGAGTGGGTCAGAAGCAAGCTGCATTGGCGCAACAAGCCCCTCCTGGTAATCAGCCAGTTTCTCCAGCCACATCAGGGCGTTATAGATATCTTCTCGTTCAAAACCGGCATCGGTCAGATCCCGAGTCAGCTTGTCCTGATCCACGCGCATTTCTGCTTCGTTATGGATGTAAGTTTCAAACAGATACATCAGTACGTCGAACATGGCTTGCCCTCCTTAATCGGACATAGCCGCCGGGTACAGCTGCGATCCAGCCTGCTAACTCCAGTTCTAGTAGCTGGGCTACGGTTACTGGCACAGATTGGCCGGCACGTTCAGCGACAACGTCAACAGGTGTTACCTCATCTCCTACGTTAGCCAGGAGCTCTGGAAATGGCAATGCTACAGAAGGCCGATTACCGCAATTATTTGCGTCATCTGGTTCAGGAAGAACATATGGCAGCTCATCCCGCCAGTATTCGACGATGTCTTCCGGGGCTGTCACGGGAATCGCGCCCTGCTTGATAAGCCAGTGGGGACCTTCTGAACCCGGGCTGCCAATCGGCCCTGGCAGGGCAAACACATCCCTTCCCTGCTCCAGAGCATAACGAACCGTCACTAATGAGCCGCTTTTCAGGGCCGCCTCAATAACCAACACGCCGGCACTTAGCCCACTGATAATCCGGTTACGGCGAGGAAAGTTGCCCGGCAGGGGCGGGGTAAACAGCGGAAACTCAGAAATGATGGCTCCGCAGCTGTTTGTAATCTGCTCCGCTAGCGCCTGATGACGGCGAGGATAGATCTCTCTTAAGCCATTCCCTAAAACAGCAACCGTTTTACCTTTCCCTTCCAGCGCACCACGATGAGCAATTCCATCAATGCCAAGGGCCAGGCCGCTCGTGATCGTAATACCATAACGTGCTAAAGCTTCGCTAAAGAGTTTCCCCCAACGAGCGCCATACCATGAATGCGCCCGGCTCCCAATGACGGACAGCTGCCGGCTGCTCAGTAGCGCAGGGTCTCCACATACTAAAAGAGCGCAAGGAAAGTCGACAATCGCCCGCAGCTGGGGTGGGTAAAGCGGATCTTCGGCAGTCAGTAGATAGCAATTTGGTCGCTCCAGCCATTGCAGCGTGGCATCTATCTCGCATTGGTTAACGCTGAGGAAATGCTTCGATTGCGCCAGACTCAAGCCACAGGCTCGCAAATCTTCTCGACCTAACGTCGCAGATGCACATAGCTGACGGGCGGCACTGATAGCACTCTCGCCATACAGGCTGCTCACCCTCATCAAACGTAACCAAATTTCCCTGGGCGTCATCCCTATCCCCCTGCCACAAGCGACTTTAACAATCTTTGCGATTGGACAGCGAGACTGTCAATTGCAGGGGGTTTTGTCTAGAATAGAGGTAATAATCTTTCCAACTCCTGAACACAACTCTGGATAACTATGTCAGTTTTGCAAGTGTTACATATTCCGGACGAGCGCCTTCGCAAAGTCGCAAAGCCGGTAGAAGAAGTAAATGCAGAAATTCAGCGTATCGTCGATGATATGTTCGAGACGATGTATGCTGAAGAAGGTATCGGTCTGGCCGCAACGCAGGTGGATATTCACCAGCGAATTATTGTTATTGATGTATCAGAAAATCGTGAAGAGCAACTGGTATTAATTAACCCTGAGCTGCTGGAAAAAAGCGGAGAAACAGGCATTGAAGAGGGCTGCCTCTCTATTCCTGAACAGCGTGCTTTAGTGCCGCGTGCAGAAAAAGTGAAAATCCGCGCGCTCGATCGCGAAGGCAAACCTTTTGAGCTTGAAGCCGACGGTCTGCTGGCCATCTGCATTCAGCACGAGATGGATCACCTCGTCGGTAAGCTGTTCATCGATTACCTGT
Source organism: Klebsiella sp. CB_Kp196 (assembly GCF_040061575.1). Classification (NCBI taxonomy): domain Bacteria; kingdom Pseudomonadati; phylum Pseudomonadota; class Gammaproteobacteria; order Enterobacterales; family Enterobacteriaceae; genus Klebsiella; species Klebsiella sp. CB_Kp196. The sequence goes on along the minus strand of NZ_JBEAFH010000079.1, from coordinate 21,012 downwards.
CACCGCTCAAGCAACAACGCATTCGTCAAAAAGTTGAGAAACTTGACCGTCTGAATGCTCGAGCTTAAGGACGAGAATAAACGTGTCAGACTCACTACGTATTATTTTTGCCGGCACCCCTGACTTTGCAGCACGTCATCTCGACGCGCTGCTGTCCACTGGACACAACGTTGTTGGCGTCTTCACCCAACCGGACCGTCCGGCAGGTCGTGGTAAAAAACTCATGCCCAGCCCGGTGAAAGTTCTTGCTGAAGAAAAAGGCATACCGGTATTCCAGCCAGCTTCACTACGTCCGCAGGAAAATCAGCAGCTCGTCTCCGATCTGCGTGCAGACGTCATGGTCGTCGTAGCCTATGGGCTCCTTCTACCAAAAGCCGTGCTGGATATGCCGCGCCTGGGCTGCATTAACGTTCACGGTTCGTTGCTTCCGCGCTGGCGCGGCGCGGCGCCCATTCAGCGTTCGCTGTGGGCTGGCGATACCGAGACCGGTGTCACCATCATGCAGATGGATGTCGGTCTCGATACGGGTGATATGCTCTATAAACTTGCGTGCCCAATCACGGCCGAAGACACCAGCGGAACGCTGTACGACAAGCTGGCTAACCTGGGGCCGCAGGGGCTGATCGAAACCCTCAAGCAGCTTGCTGCAGGTACCGCGAAACCGGTTGTACAGGATGAAGCGCTGGTTACCCATGCGCAAAAACTCAGCAAAGAAGAAGCGCGTATCGACTGGTCTCTTCCAGCCGCTCAGTTAGAACGCTGCATTCGCGCCTTTAACCCGTGGCCAATGAGCTGGATAGAAATTGATGGCCAGCCGGTAAAAGTCTGGCAGGCGTCGGTTATCGATGTGGCCACAACAGCCGAACCGGGGACCATCATTGAAGCGACAAAACAGGGGATTCAGGTGGCGACCAGCGACGGCGTGCTGAATTTACTCTCGCTACAGCCTGCCGGGAAAAAAGCAATGAGTGCTCAGGATCTATTAAACTCGCGGCGGGAATGGTTCGCTCCTGGCAACCGTCTGGTCTGACGCGCCCTTCTTAATACGCCCGGTGTTGCCGGGCATTTTTATTTTGTGCTTATGAAAAAACAACTCAATTTACGCAGCCTGGCAGCGCAGGCCGTTGAACAGGTTCTCGAACAAGGGCAATCCCTGAGCAACGTTCTGCCCCCGCTGCAACAAAAAGTATCCGATAAAGACAAAGCGCTGCTTCAGGAACTCTGCTTTGGCGTGCTACGTACCCTTTCCCAGTTAGATTGGCTGATCGGCAAGCTCATGTCCCGGCCGATGACGGGTAAACAGCGTGTTGTGCACTACCTCATTATGGTCGGCATTTACCAACTGCTGTACACGCGGATTCCTCCTCATGCTGCATTGGCGGAAACGGTTGAAGGCGCAGTAGCGATTAAGCGCCCGCAGCTCAAAGGGTTGATTAACGGCGTATTGCGCCAGTTTCAGCGCCAGCAGGAAGAACTGTTATCTGAGTTTTCTCGTAGCGAAATTCGCTTTTTACATCCGTCCTGGTTGTTGAAACGTCTGCAGAAAGCCTATCCAGCACAGTGGGAAGCGATCGTGGAAGCGAACAACCAGCGCCCGCCAATGTGGTTGCGCGTAAACCGTGTCCACCATCCGCGCGATAGCTGGCTGGCACTGCTGGAAGAGGCGGGAATGAAAGGTTTTACTCATCCTGCTTACCCTGACGCTGTGCGCATGGAAACACCGGTGCCGGTCCACGCATTGCCGGGGTTTGAAGAGGGTTGGATTACCGTTCAGGATGCCTCCGCTCAGGGCTGCATCACATTTCTTGAGCCAAAAAACGGCGAGCAAATTCTGGATCTGTGCGCGGCACCGGGGGGTAAAACCACGCATATTCTCGAAGCGGCGCCCGAAGCACAGGTGCTGGCCGTCGATGTTGATGAGCAGCGACTCTCCCGCGTCTATGACAACCTGAAGCGTCTGGGCATGAAGGCCACCGTTAAACAAGGTGATGGCCGTTATCCAGCCCAATGGTGTGGAGAGCAGCAGTTCGATCGTATTCTGCTGGACGCCCCTTGTTCCGCCACCGGCGTCATTCGCCGTCATCCGGATATCAAGTGGCTGCGCCGGGATCGTGATATCGCGGAACTGGCCCAGCTGCAGTCTGAAATTCTGGATGCCGTATGGCCGCATTTGAAAACTGGTGGGACTCTGGTTTACGCAACGTGTTCGGTATTGCCGGAAGAGAACAGCCAGCAAATTAAAGCCTTCCTGCAGCGTACTGCGGATGCGGTTCTCAGCGAAACCGGCAGCGCAGATTTGCCGGGCCAGCAAAATTTGCCAGGTGCTGAAGAAGGTGACGGCTTCTTTTACGCTAAGCTAATCAAAAAGTAATGAGATAACGAGTCGCGACTGATGAAAATTATCATATTGGGCGCAGGGCAGGTCGGTGGAACTCTGGCAGAAAACCTTGTCGGAGAGAACAACGATATTACGCTGGTAGACACGAATGGCGACCGCCTTCGCAGTCTTCAGGACAAATTTGATCTCAGAGTGGTTCAGGGCCACGGCTCGCATCCACGCGTGCTGCGTGAGGCGGGTGCGGATGACGCCGACATGCTGGTCGCAGTGACCAGCTCAGATGAAACGAATATGGTGGCCTGCCAGGTCGCCTATTCGCTGTTTAATACCCCAAACCGTATTGCTCGCATCCGCTCCCCGGATTATGTGCGTGATTCCGATAAACTTTTCCACTCAGAAGCGGTTCCTATTGACCACCTCATCGCGCCAGAGCAGCTGGTCATTGACAGCATTCACCGCCTGATTGAGTATCCAGGCGCTCTGCAGGTTGTCAATTTTGCCGAAGGAAAAGTAAGCCTCGCAGTCGTTAAAGCCTATTATGGCGGTCCTTTAGTGGGAAACGCACTTTCAACTATGCGCGAACATATGCCGCATATTGACACACGCGTAGCCGCTATCTTCCGCCACGATCGCCCCATCAGGCCACAAGGTTCAACCATTGTTGAAGCCGGCGATGAAGTGTTTTTCATCGCCGCTTCGCAGCATATTCGCGCCGTCATGAGCGAACTTCAGCGCCTCGAAAAGCCGTATAAGCGCATCATGCTGGTTGGCGGCGGAAACATTGGCGCCGGGCTCGCTCATAAGCTGGAGAAAGATTACAGCGTCAAACTGATTGAACGTAATCAGCAGCGTGCCGCAGAGCTTGCAGAAAAGCTGCAAAATACGATCGTCTTCTACGGCGATGCTTCAGATCAAGAATTGCTGGCTGAGGAACATATCGATCAAGTCGATCTTTTCATTGCCGTCACCAACGATGACGAAGCCAATATTATGTCTGCCATGCTCGCAAAGCGCATGGGGGCCAAAAAGGTGATGGTGCTGATCCAGCGCCGTGCCTACGTCGATCTTGTCCAGGGGAGCGTGATCGACATTGCAATATCACCGCAGCAGGCAACCATCTCTGCGCTGCTCAGCCATGTGCGTAAAGCCGATATTGTCGGCGTTTCCTCCCTACGCCGCGGTGTCGCAGAGGCTATTGAAGCTGTCGCGCACGGAGATGAAAGTACTTCGCGGGTGGTTGGACGCGCTATCGATGAGATTAAGCTTCCCCCCGGAACAATTATTGGCGCCGTTGTACGCGGTAATGATGTCATGATAGCGAATAACAATCTGCGTATTGAGCAAGGGGATCATGTCGTTATGTTCCTGACTGACAAAAAATTCATCTCAGACGTCGAAAGACTATTCCAGCCAAGTCCTTTCTTTTTGTAGTTCGCAGGCGTCGACAAGACGCCTTTCTTTTATCCCTTGTATATCAAAGGATAATATTTTTCTGCAATTATTTCGTGGTAATGGAAAATAGTAATACATTTGTTAAACTTATCAGTGTCAGCTGGCTCAAGGAGAATAAAATGAGTTTTTTAAAAGAATTTCGCGAATTTGCGATGCGCGGGAATGTGGTTGATTTGGCAGTCGGTGTCATCATTGGCGCAGCATTTGGTAAAATCGTATCGTCGTTAGTTGCCGATATTATTATGCCGCCGCTAGGCTTACTCATTGGCGGAATCGACTTTAAACAGTTTGCCGTGACGCTACGGGATGCCCAGGGCGACATCCCGGCGGTCGTCATGCATTACGGCGTATTCATTCAGAACGTGTTCGATTTTATTATCGTGGCGTTTGCTATTTTTATGGCAATCAAACTGATGAATAAACTGAACAGGAAAAAGGAAGAGGCCCCGGCAGCACCACCGGCGCCAACCAAAGAAGAAGTCCTGCTTAGCGAAATTCGTGACCTGCTGAAAGAACAAAACAATCGTTCTTAAGAAGCCTTAAAAGCAGAAGGCCAGTGGTAAAAAAGTCATTTACTTTCTTGCCACTGGCCTCCCGACCATTCTGTCCCGCATGTTTTTCTTTTCTTTGGTAGCTACCTTTCCCTTTCTTGTTCTTCTCAATTCGCTGCCTGAATAACGGGTCATGAAGTAGTGCCTCAAGGGCGTTATGTTTTATTTGCCCTTTAGTATGCTGATAGCGGCTCATAAGCTCTCCAGATATGTAATAGAAATCGGCGTGAGTGTAGACGCGTCTGATGAAAAAATCAACGTGCTGGATTATGACTGCTGGCGCCCTGCTCCAGTGCTTCAAGAATTGAGCAATAGACGCTGCTGTGCGCTGTTCCGCAGCAAGCATCATTGAGGCGCTGCAAAGAACGACGCATGGCTTGTAACTCTTTAATCCGGGATTCCACTTCACTTAAACGAGCCTGCACAATGCCTTTAGATTCCTGACAGGTATGATGTTCCGGATCGATGCGGATCGAGAGAAGTTCGCGGATCGATTCCAGAGTAAAACCAAGCTGCCTGGCATAGCGAATAAAACGCAGCCTCTGTAGATCGTTATCCGAATAGAGACGAAATCCACCTTCAGTGCGCACGTTATGATCCATCATCTGCTGTTTTTCATAATAGCGGATGGTATCGGGAGTAACGTCAGCCAATTTAGCCAGTTCACCTATGCGGTACATGATTACTCCTCATTAATCTTTTGCAGCAACTTATCCGCGTAATCCCCACGCAGAAAGTCAGTGTTCAAGCCCGCCTGCCGCAGCTTTAACTCGAGCAGCGCCAGACGACGACTCAGCTCAGCATAGCGGGGATCGCTCTCCTGAACGCCTTTAAGTAAGTCATTGAGCATCACGGCTTCTTTACGATGTTCAAGTTCGGGAGGTAAACAACCCGCATTCTTGAGTAATCGATAGCCTGCGCGTAGCTCAGGCGGCACATGCGAGTCATCGTCCAGAGTCAGTGGCTCCCCACTTCCCGGCAGGTTATCAAACTCACCTTTGTGCTGTGCATCAAGAATATGGCGTTCTGCCCACTGATCCAGTAACCACATCATAAGGCTCCGGGGATGAACAAAAATAATGCAGATATTGTAAACAAGCAGGAATAGGGTGGATATAAAAAAACCCGCCGGAGCGGGTTTTTTTACGTTACTACAGATTACTCTGCAGCAGCTTCTGCTTTCGATTCAGAGCGATCAACCAGCTCGATGTATGCCATCGGCGCGTTGTCGCCTGCACGGAAGCCACACTTCAGAATACGAGTGTAACCACCGGCGCGGCTCGCGAAACGCGGGCCCAGCTCGTTAAACAGTTTTGCCACGATCTCGTTATCACGAGTACGGGCGAATGCCAGACGACGATTAGCAACGCTATCAGTCTTGGCAAGAGTAATCAGCGGCTCAACTACGCGACGCAGTTCTTTCGCTTTCGGCAGGGTCGTCTTGATGATTTCATGACGAACCAGCGAACCAGCCATGTTACGGAACATAGCCTGGCGATGGCTGCTGTTGCGGTTCAGTTGACGACCACTCTTACGATGGCGCATGACCTTATCCTTCTCAGTAAAACCTTAACCTGTGATCCGGTTACTCGTCAGCAATGCTTGCCGGTGGCCAGTTTTCCAGGCGCATGCCCAGAGACAAACCACGTGAAGCCAGCACGTCTTTAATCTCAGTAAGAGATTTTTTACCCAGGTTCGGCGTTTTCAGCAACTCAACCTCGGTACGCTGTACCAGATCACCGATATAGTGGATAGCTTCTGCCTTAAGGCAGTTAGCAGAGCGGACAGTCAATTCGAGATCGTCAACAGGGCGCAGCAGGATCGGATCGAATTCTGGTTTCTCTTCTTTCACTTCCGGCTGACGTACATCACGTAAATCAACGAAAGCTTCCAGTTGTTCTGCCAGGATGGTTGCCGCACGACGAATCGCCTCTTCAGGATCGATTGTGCCGTTGGTTTCCATTTCGATGACCAGCTTGTCCAGGTCGGTACGCTGTTCTACACGCGCTGCTTCAACATTGTAGGCAATACGCTCTACAGGGCTGTAGCATGCGTCGACCAGCAGACGGCCGATTGGGCGCTCATCTTCTTCCGAATGAATTCGGGCAGAAGCCGGCACATAACCGCGACCGCGCTGAACTTTGATACGCATGCTAATAGCTGCGTTCTCATCGGTCAGGTGGCAGATCACATGTTGCGGCTTGACGATTTCGACATCACCGTCATGGGTAATGTCGGCTGCGGTCACAGGGCCAATGCCAGATTTGTTCAAAGTAAGGATAACTTCATCTTTACCCTGAACTCTCACCGCCAGCCCTTTCAGGTTGAGCAGGATTTCAAGGATATCTTCCTGAACGCCTTCTTTGGTGCTGTACTCATGAAGTACACCATCAATCTCAACCTCGGTCACCGCGCAACCCGGCATCGATGAGAGCAGAATACGGCGCAGTGCGTTACCAAGAGTATGGCCAAAGCCACGCTCTAAAGGTTCAAGGGTCACCTTGGCGTGCGTCGAACTCACTTGCTCGATATCGACCAGGCGCGGTTTTAGAAACTCTGTCACAGAACCCTGCATTGTGTCCTCTCTTTGGTACTAAGCTTTACTTGGAGTAAAGCTCGACGATCAGGTGTTCGTTAATGTCCGCAGACAGATCAGAACGTTCCGGCTGACGCTTGAACGTACCTTCCATCTTGCCAGCATCAACTTCCAGCCAGGTTGGCTTTTCACGCTGCTCAGCCAGCTCCAGAGCGGCTTTCACGCGAGATTGCTTTTTCGCTTTCTCACGAATGCTGACAACGTCATTCGCTTTAACCTGATAAGAAGCGATGTTAACAACACGACCGTTTACCATGATAGCTTTGTGGCTAACCAGCTGACGTGATTCAGCACGAGTCGCGCCGAAGCCCATACGGTATACAACGTTGTCCAGACGACCTTCCAGCAGAGTCAACAGGTTTTCACCGGTGTTGCCTTTCAGACGCGCTGCTTCTTTATAGTAGTTACGGAACTGACGCTCCAGCACACCGTACATACGGCGAACTTTTTGCTTTTCACGCAACTGCACACCATAGTCAGACAGACGCGGTTTACGCGCACCGTGCTGGCCAGGAGCTTGTTCAATTTTACACTTGGTATCGATCGCGCGAACGCCAGACTTAAGGAACAGGTCTGTGCCCTCACGACGGCTCAGCTTGAGCTTAGGACCCAAATATCTTGCCATTTTCTTTCTCCAACAATCCTAGAAACGAACGCGTTATACGCGACGTTTTTTCGGCGGACGACAACCGTTATGAGGGATCGGAGTCACATCAGTAATATTAGTGATGCGGAAACCAGCGGCGTTCAGTGCACGAATAGTAGATTCGCGACCTGGACCCGGACCTTTGACCATAACTTCCAGATTCTTGATGCCGTATTCTTTTACGGCTTCAGCGCAACGCTCTGCTGCAACCTGAGCTGCAAACGGAGTGGATTTGCGAGAACCACGGAAACCGGAACCACCGGCTGTTGCCCAACCCAGCGCGTTACCCTGACGATCGGTAATGGTAACGATGGTGTTGTTAAAAGAAGCATGGACATGAGCCACGCCATCAGAGACTTGTTTTCTTACACGCTTACGTGCACGAACTGGTGCCTTTGCCATTATTCAATCACCCCGACTATTTCTTGATCGGTTTACGCGGACCCTTACGGGTACGTGCGTTGGTCTTAGTACGCTGACCGCGAACCGGAAGACCACGACGATGGCGTAAACCACGATAGCAACCAAGGTCCATCAGACGCTTGATGCTCAGGGTGATTTCACGGCGCAGATCACCTTCAACGACAAATTTACCAACCGCTTCACGCAGGGATTCAATTTGTTCTTCAGACAGCTCACTGATCTTAACATTTTCAGCGATACCCGTGTCAGCACAGATGGCTTTAGAGCGGGTCTTGCCGATACCGAAAATAGCAGTTAATGCGATTACGGTATGTTTGTGATCAGGAATGTTAATGCCTGCTATACGGGCCACTATGCACTCCTACTATTTAATATGTACGCACCATGCTGAAAAGCCCGTTTTCAGGATACTCAAATGGAAACGTACAGACATACAAAAGATTGGCTGGCTAATCTAGCCAGCTCAACCCAACTTTGCAAGAAAAATATGCGAATAAATCAGCCTTGGCGCTGTTTATGCTTCGGCTCGGCACTGCAAATCACGCGGATGACGCCATCACGCTTAACGATTTTGCAGTTACGGCATAATTTCTTGACGGAAGCACGAACTTTCATTTTTACTCTCCGTAACTTCTCGAGCGACCTGTTAGCGGCCGTAGCCTTTCAGGTTCGCCTTCTTCAATGCAGACTCGTACTGACTCGACATCATCAGAGTTTGCACTTGAGCCATAAAGTCCATAATCACGACAACAACGATAAGCAGTGAGGTCCCACCAAAGTAGAACGGTACTTTCATTGCATCACGCATGAACTCCGGGATCAGGCAGATAAAAGTGATGTATAACGCACCGACCAAAGTCAGGCGAGTCATTACTTTATCGATATACTTCGCCGTTTGCTCTCCCGGACGAATTCCTGGTACAAATGCACCGGACTTCTTCAGGTTATCTGCTGTTTCACGCGGGTTGAAAACCAACGCCGTGTAGAAGAAACAGAAGAAGATGATTGCAGACGCATAGAGTAACACATAAAGCGGTTGCCCAGGCTGCAAATACAGCGAAATTGTTGTCAGCCAGTTCCAACCAGTACCGCCCCCGAACCATGATGTAATGGTAGCCGGGAACAGAATAATACTGGAAGCGAAGATTGCCGGGATAACCCCTGCCATATTCACTTTCAGCGGTAAATGTGTGCTCTGTGCAGCATAGACACGACGACCCTGTTGACGTTTAGCGTAGTTTACCACAATGCGGCGTTGACCACGCTCTACAAAGACAACAAAGAAGGTCACTGCAAATACTAATACTGCAACCAACAGCAACAGGAGGAAGTGCAGGTCGCCTTGACGCGCTTGCTCGATAGTATGGGCGATGGCCGGCGGGAGACCCGCAACGATACCGGCGAAGATAATGATTGAGATACCGTTTCCGATACCGCGCTCAGTAATCTGTTCGCCGAGCCACATCAGGAACATCGTTCCTGAGACCAGACTAACAACAGCGGTGAAATAGAATGCAAAGCCTGGATTAATCACCAGGCCCTGCATACCAGGCATATTCGGCAGACCGGTAGCAATACCGATCGACTGGAATATCGCCAGCACCAGAGTACCGTAGCGGGTGTACTGGCTGATCTTACGACGACCAGACTCCCCTTCTTTCTTCAGCTCCGCTAACGGCTGATAAACAACCGTCAGCAGCTGGACAATGATCGATGCCGAAATATACGGCATGATACCCAACGCAAAGATAGAAGCACGGCTGAGAGCACCACCAGAGAACATGTTGAACATTTCAATGATGGTGCCTCGCTGTTGCTCAAGCAGTTTGGCAAGTACAGCGGCATCAATACCAGGGATCGGAATAAAAGAGCCAATACGGAACACAATCAACGCACCGATTACAAACAACAGTCTGCGCTTCAGTTCGCCAATCCCACCTTTGGCACTTTGAAAATCTAATCCCGGTTGCTTAGCCATCTGCTACTTATTCCTCAATTTTACCGCCAGCAGCTTCGATAGCAGCACGAGCACCTTTAGTCACGCGCAGGCCACGAACAGTTACCGGACGAGATACTTCACCAGACAGGATCACTTTCGCGAATTCGATCTGGATACCGATAATGTTAGCCGCTTTCAGCGTGTTCAGGTCGATAACATCGCCTTCTACGTGAGCAAGATCAGACAGACGAACTTCTGCGGTGATCATCGCTTTACGAGAAGTGAAGCCGAATTTCGGCAGACGACGGTACAGAGGCATCTGACCACCTTCGAAACCGCGACGTACGCCACCACCAGAACGAGAGTTCTGACCTTTGTGACCACGACCACCGGTTTTACCGAGGCCAGAACCGATACCACGACCCAGGCGTTTACCCGCCTTTTTGGAGCCTTCGGCCGGAGACAGAGTATTTAAACGCATCTCTTACTCCTCAACTTTAACCATGAAGGAAACCGCGTTGACCATACCACGAACAGCAGGAGTATCCTCGCGCTCTACGGTGTGACCAATACGACGCAGACCCAGGCCAAGCAGCGTTGCCTTGTGTTTCGGCAGACGACCGATTGCACTGCGGGTTTGAGTAATTTTAATAGTCTTTGCCATGGTTTATTTCCCCAGAATTTCTTCAACGGATTTACCACGCTTGGCAGCGACCATTTCTGGAGAATTCATATTTTCCAGGCCATCAATAGTTGCACGAACCACGTTGATCGGGTTGGTGGAACCATATGCTTTGGCCAGAACGTTATGAACTCCAGCAACTTCCAGAACGGCGCGCATTGCACCACCGGCGATGATACCGGTACCTTCGGAAGCTGGCTGCATGAATACACGAGAACCCGTGTGAACACCTTTAACCGGGTGCTGCAGGGTGCCGTGGTTCAGCGCGACGTTAATCATATTGCGACGGGCTTTTTCCATCGCTTTCTGGATCGCTGCTGGAACTTCACGCGCTTTACCGTAACCAAAACCAACGCGACCGTTACCGTCACCAACTACAGTCAGAGCTGTGAAGGAGAAAATACGACCACCTTTAACGGTTTTAGATACGCGGTTAACCGCGATCAGCTTTTCCTGCAGTTCGCCAGCTTGTTTTTCGATGTGAGCCATCTTACACCTCTACCTTAGAACTGAAGGCCAGCTTCACGGGCAGCATCTGCCAGTGCCTGGACACGACCATGATATTGGAACCCGGAACGGTCAAAGGAAACATCTTTGATGCCTTTTTCCAGAGCGCGTTCAGCAACAGCTTTACCCACAGCTGCTGCCGCGTCTTTGTTACCGGTGTACTTCAGTTGTTCAGCGATAGCTTTTTCTACAGTAGAAGCAGCTACCAGAACTTCAGAACCGTTCGGTGCAATTACCTGTGCGTAAATATGACGCGGGGTACGATGTACCACCAGGCGAGTTGCACCCAGCTCCTGGAGCTTGCGGCGTGCGCGGGTCGCACGACGGATACGAGCAGATTTCTTATCCATAGTGTTACCTTACTTCTTCTTAGCCTCTTTGGTACGCACGACTTCGTCGGCGTAACGAACACCCTTACCTTTATAAGGCTCAGGACGACGGTAGGCGCGCAGATCTGCTGCAACCTGGCCGATCACCTGCTTATCAGCGCCTTTCAGCACGATTTCAGTTTGAGTCGGACATTCTGCAGTGATACCGGCCGGCAGTTTATGCTCAACAGGATGAGAGAAACCTAAAGCCAGGTTTACTACATCCCCTTTGACCGCTGCACGATAGCCTACACCAACCAGCTGAAGCTTTTTAGTGAAGCCTTCGGTAACACCAACAACCATTGAGTTCAGCAGGGCACGCGCGGTACCAGCCTGAGCCCATCCATCCACGAAACCATCACGCGGACCGAAGGTCAGAGCATTTTCTGCATGTTTAACTTCAACAGCATTGTTGAGGGTACGAGTCAGCTCGCCGTTTTTACCTTTGATCGTAATAACCTGACCGTTGATTTTTACATCAACGCCGGCAGGAACAACGACCGGTGCTTTAGCAACACGAGACATTTTTTCCTCCGATTAGGCTACGTAGCAGATAATTTCGCCACCAAGACCAGCCTGGCGCGCTGCACGATCGGTCATAACACCTTTAGAGGTAGAAATAACCGCGATACCCAGACCCGCCATAACTTTCGGCAGCTCATCTTTACGTTTGTAGATGCGCAGACCTGGGCGGCTGACACGCTGAATGCTTTCTACAACAGCTTTACCCTGGAAATACTTAAGAGTCAGTTCCAGTTCCGGCTTGATGTCGCCTTCAACTTTAAAATCTTCAATAAAGCCTTCTTCCTTCAGCACGTTGGCAATTGCCACTTTCAGCTTGGAGGAAGGCATGGTGACCGCAGCTTTATTCGCGGCCTGACCGTTACGGATACGGGTCAGCATATCCGCGATCGGATCTTGCATGCTCATCTGTCTTTACTCCCGTGATTCAATTGGTGACAATTACCAGCTAGCCTTTTTCAGACCCGGGATTTCACCGCGCATTGCGGCTTCACGGACCTTGATACGGCTCAACCCGAACTTCCGCAGGAAACCATGCGGACGACCTGTTTGACGGCAGCGATTACGCTGACGAGACGGGCTGGAATCACGCGGCAGAGTCTGCAGCTTGAGAACAGCATTCCAACGATCTTCGTCGGTTGCGTTCACATCAGAGATGATAGCTTTCAGTTCAGCGCGTTTAGCGAAGAATTTATCAGCTAAAGCCACGCGCTTTACTTCGCGTGCTTTCATTGATTGCTTAGCCATTAAGTAACCCTACCTTACTTGCGGAACGGGAAGTCAAAGGCAGCCAGCAGAGCGCGGCCTTCTTCATCAGATTTCGCAGTAGTGGTAATGGTAATATCCAAACCACGAACGCGGTCGACTTTATCGTAGTCGATTTCTGGGAAGATGATCTGCTCACGGACACCCATGCTGTAGTTGCCACGACCGTCGAAAGACTTAGCGGACAAGCCACGGAAGTCACGGATACGCGGTACAGCAATAGTGATCAGGCGCTCAAAGAACTCCCACATGCGTTCGCCACGCAGAGTTACTTTACAGCCGATCGGATAGCCCTGACGGATTTTGAAGCCTGCAACTGATTTGCGTGCTTTGGTGATCAGCGGTTTTTGACCGGAGATTGCTGTCAGATCGGCTGCTGCGTTATCCAGCAGTTTCTTGTCAGCGATCGCTTCACCAACACCCATGTTCAGGGTGATCTTCTCGACCCGAGGGACTTGCATGACAGAATTGTAGTTAAACTCAGTCATGAGTTTTTTAACTACTTCGTCTTTGTAGTAATCATGCAGTTTCGCCATCGTACTACTCCAAATTACTTGATAGTTTCGCTGTTAGATTTGAAGAAACGGACTTTTTTGCCGTCTTCGAATCTAAAGCCTACACGGTCAGCCTTGCCGGTTGCCGCATTGAAGATTGCAACGTTAGAAACCTGAATAGCAGCTTCTTTTTCAACGATGCCGCCTGGTTGGTTCAGAGCCGGAACCGGCTTCTGGTGTTTCTTAACCAGGTTGATACCTTCAACAATGAGCTTGCCGGAAGACAAGACATTCTTAACTTTACCGCGTTTACCTTTATCTTTACCGGTTAACACGATAACTTCGTCATCACGACGGATTTTCGCTGCCATGATTCGCTCCTTAGAGTACTTCTGGGGCCAGAGAGATAATTTTCATGAACTTCTCGTTACGAAGTTCACGAGTTACCGGCCCAAAAATACGCGTACCGATGGGCTGCTCGCTGTTATTGTTTAAAATAACGCATGCATTACCATCGAAGCGAATGACAGAACCGTCCGGGCGACGAACACCCTTCTTGGTGCGCACCACTACCGCCTTCAGCACATCACCTTTTTTGACCTTACCACGCGGAATTGCTTCTTTGATGGTGATCTTGATGATGTCGCCTACGCCTGCGTAGCGACGGTGCGAGCCACCCAGAACCTTGATACACATTACGCGACGTGCACCGGAGTTGTCGGCGACGTTCAGCATAGTCTGTTCTTGGATCATTTTAGTGCTCCGCTAATGTCAACTACTACTGAGACCCAAAAATAGGGTCGTTAAAAAAGCCCCATATCGAGGGCGCGGCATTATAACACCGCAAATCAGATATGGGTAGAAAAAATAAACGGCTCATCGCTGAGCCGTTTATCCGTATCGAGAATGCGTACTCTATTACAGAACCGCTTTCTCTACAACGCGAACCAGCGTCCAGGACTTAGTCTTGGACAGCGGACGGCATTCGCGGATTTCAACCACGTCGCCGATACCGCATTCGTTGTTCTCGTCATGTACGTGCAGTTTGGTCGTACGCTTGATGAATTTGCCGTATACCGGGTGTTTCACCATACGTTCGATAGCAACAACAATGGATTTCTCCATTTTGTCGCTAACCACGCGACCTTGCAGAGTACGGATTTTATCGGTCATTACGCACCCGCCTTCTGAGTCAGTAAAGTCTTAACGCGTGCAACATCACGACGCACTTGCTTCAGCAGATGAGTCTGTTGCAGCTGGCCACTTGCAGCCTGCATACGCAGGTTGAACTGCTCACGCAGCAGGTTCAGCAGCTCAGCGTTCAGCTCTTCAACGCTTTTTTCACGCAGCTCTTTTGCTTTCATTACATCACCGTCTTAGTTACAAAGGTGGTTTTGATCGGCAGTTTCGCTGCTGCCAGGCCGAATGCTTCACGGGCCAGCTCTTCCGGTACGCCGTCCATTTCATAAAGGACTTTACCCGGCTGAATCAAGGCAACCCAGTACTCCACGTTACCTTTACCTTTACCCATACGAACTTCCAGCGGCTTCTCGGTGATCGGTTTGTCCGGGAATACACGGATCCAGATCTTACCTTGACGCTTAACTGCACGGGTCATAGCACGACGTGCTGCTTCGATCTGACGTGCAGTCAGACGACCACGGCCAACAGCTTTCAGACCGAAAGTGCCGAAGCTAACATCCGTACCCTGCGCCAGACCACGGTTGCGGCCTTTGTGCACTTTACGGAATTTTGTACGCTTTGGTTGTAACATCAGCGACGCTCCTTATTTACGGCCTTTACGCTGCTGCTTTTTAGGTTGAGCAGCCGGTTCCGGTTGTTCAACAGCAGCCATACCACCCAGGATCTCACCTTTGAAGATCCATACCTTAACGCCGATTACACCGTAAGTGGTGTGCGCTTCAGAGGTGTTGTAGTCGATGTCAGCACGCAGAGTGTGCAGCGGTACGCGACCTTCACGGTACCATTCGGTACGTGCGATTTCCGCGCCGCCCAGACGGCCGCTAACTTCAACTTTGATACCTTTAGCGCCCAGACGCATTGCGTTCTGTACAGCACGCTTCATAGCACGACGGAACATAACGCGACGTTCCAGCTGAGAAGTGATGCTGTCAGCAACCAATTTAGCGTCCAGTTCAGGCTTACGAACTTCGGCAATATTGATCTGTGCAGGCACGCCAGCGAGATCCGCGACGACCTTGCGCAGTTTTTCTACGTCTTCGCCTTTCTTACCGATAACGATACCCGGGCGAGCAGTGTGAATGGTCACACGGATGCTTTTAGCCGGACGCTCGATAACGATGCGAGATACAGACGCTTTCGCCAGTTCCTTAGTCAGGTACTGACGTACTTTAAAATCGCTGTCCAGGTTGTCAGCGAATTCTTTGGTGTTCGCAAACCAGGTTGAGTTCCATGGTTTTACAATACCCAGGCGAATACCATTAGGATGTACTTTCTGACCCATTGCTAGTCTCCAGAGTCTCAGCGATCGGACACAACCACAGTAATGTGGCTGGTGCGCTTCAGGATGCGATCTGCACGACCTTTAGCACGCGGCATAATGCGCTTCATGCTCGGGCCTTCGTCTACGAAAATTTTCGCAACTTTCAGATCATCAATGTCAGCGCCATCGTTGTGTTCAGCGTTAGCAATGGCAGATTCCAGTACCTTCTTGACCAGTACAGCAGCTTTCTTATTGGTGTAGGTCAGAATATCCAGGGCCTGCGACACTTTCTTACCGCGAATCAGGTCAGCAACAAGGCGAACCTTCTGAGCAGAAGAACGAGCATGGCGATGTTGAGCTAAAGTTTCCATCTCTTCCTCCTACCTTATTTCTTCTTCGCTTTTTTATCAGCAGCGTGGCCGCGATAAGTACGAGTCGGTGCGAATTCACCCAGTTTGTGACCAACCATTTCGTCGGAAACAAAAACTGGAACGTGCTGACGACCATTATGGACAGCGATGGTCAAACCGATCATGTTAGGAAAGATCGTTGAACGACGGGACCAAGTGCGCAGGGGCTTCTTGTCTCCGCTTTCCACCGCTTTCTCTACCTTCTTCAGCAAGTGCAGGTCAATAAAAGGACCTTTCTTGAGAGAACGTGGCATGGCTTATCCTCTAAAATTATTTGCTACGGCGACGTACGATGAATTTATCAGTACGCTTGTTGCTGCGGGTCTTCTTACCTTTGGTCTGAACGCCCCACGGAGTTACCGGGTGCTTACCAAAGTTACGACCTTCACCACCACCATGTGGGTGGTCGACTGGGTTCATCGCAGTACCGCGAACGGTAGGACGAACACCACGCCAGCGTGCAGCACCTGCTTTACCCAGAACGCGCAGCATATGCTCAGCATTGCCAACTTCGCCCAGAGTAGCGCGGCAGTCTGCTTCGACTTTACGCATTTCACCAGAACGCAGACGCAGGGTGACATAAGCACCATCGCGAGCAACGATCTGAACGTAAGTACCAGCGGAACGAGCCAGCTGACCGCCTTTACCTGGTTTCATTTCTACGTTATGAACGGTAGAACCAACCGGGATATTGCGCATCGGCAGGGTGTTGCCTGCTTTGATTGCAGCATCAACGCCAGATTGAATCTGGTCGCCAGCTTTCAGGCCTTTAGGGGCCAGAATGTAACGGCGCTCACCGTCTTTGTACAGAACCAGCGCGATGTTCGCGGAGCGGTTCGGATCGTACTCAAGACGTTCAACAACTGCCGGGATACCATCTTTGTTGCGTTTGAAGTCAACAATACGGTAGGCCTGTTTGTGACCACCACCGATATGACGGGTGGTGATACGGCCATTGTTGTTACGACCACCGGATTTGCTGTTTTTTTCAACCAGCGGAGCAAAAGGTTTGCCCTTGTGCAGCTCTGGGTTGACCACTTTAACAACGTGGCGACGACCCGGAGATGTCGGTTTACATTTAACAACTGCCATTGTATTACTCCTCCGACTTACTCAGCGCCGCCGACGAAGTCCAGATTCTGGCCTTCCTTCAGGGTGACGTAAGCTTTTTTCCAGTCGCTACGACGACCGATACGCTGTCCGTGACGTTTAACTTTCCCTTTAACAACCAGGGTGTTAACGACTTCGACTTCGACTTCAAACAGTTTCTGCACAGCAGCTTTGATCTCTGCTTTGGTCGCGTCTTTAGCAACTTTGAGAACGATGGTGTTAGTTTTTTCCATCGCAGTAGACGCTTTTTCAGAAACGTGCGGTGCGCGCAGCACCTTCAGCAGACGTTCTTCACGAATCATGCCAGCATCTCCTCAACTTGCTTAACAGCATCAGCAGTCATTACGACTTTGTCGAAGGCGATCAGGCTAACCGGGTCGATACCAGTTGCATCACGTACGTCAACCTTGTGCAGGTTGCGCGCAGCAAGGAACAGGTTCTCGTCCAGCTCACCGGTGATGATCAGCACATCTTCCAGAGCCATGTCTTTCAGTTTCTGTGCCAGCAGCTTAGTTTTAGGCGCTTCTACAGAGAAAGATTCGACAACGATCAGACGATCCTGACGTACCAGTTCGGACAGAATGCTTTTCAGCGCGCCGCGGTACATCTTTTTGTTAACTTTTTGACTGTGGTCCTGCGGACGCGCAGCGAAGGTCACGCCACCTGAACGCCAGATCGGGCTCTTGATAGAACCTGAACGCGCACGGCCGGTACCTTTCTGGCGCCACGGCTTTTTGCCTGAACCAGTTACTTCAGCACGAGTCTTCTGAGCACGAGTACCCTGACGAGCACCAGCTGCATAAGCAACTACAACCTGGTGAACCAGCGCTTCGTTGAAATCACGACCGAAGGTAGTTTCGGAAACAGTCAGCGCGCTCTGCGCGTCTTTCAATACTAATTCCATTGCTATCCCCTTACGCCTTCACAGCTGGTTTAACGATCAGGTCGCTACCGGTTGCACCCGGGACCGCGCCTTTAACCAGCAGCAGGTTGCGCTCAGCGTCAACACGTACTACGTCCAGGCTCTGAACGGTGACACGTTCGTTACCCAGCTGACCTGCCATTTTCTTGCCTTTGAACACTTTGCCCGGAGTCTGGTTCTGACCGATAGAACCCGGAACGCGGTGAGACAAGGAGTTACCGTGAGTAGCGTCCTGGGTACGGAAGTTCCAGCGCTTAACGGTACCAGCAAAACCTTTACCTTTAGAGGTACCGGTTACGTCAACTTTTTTAACGTCAGCAAACAGCTCAACGCTAATGTCCTGACCTACGGTGAACTCTTCGCCGTCAGCCAGACGGAATTCCCACAGACCACGGCCAGCTTCTACGCCAGCTTTAGCGAAGTGACCCGCTTCCGGTTTGGTTACACGGTTAGCTTTTTTAGCACCAGTGGTCACCTGAACGGCACGGTAGCCATCGTTAGCCAGATCTTTAACCTGAGTAACGCGGTTTGCTTCAACTTCGATTACGGTTACTGGGATAGATACGCCATCTTCAGTGAAGATGCGGGTCATGCCCACTTTTTTACCGACTAAACCAATCATTGTTTCAACCTCTCAATCGCTCGATGACCTGATTAACCCAGGCTGATCTGCACGTCTACACCGGCAGCCAGATCCAGACGCATCAGAGCATCAACGGTTTTTTCAGTTGGCTCAACGATGTCAACCAGACGCTTATGAGTGCGGATTTCGTACTGATCGCGCGCGTCTTTGTTAACGTGCGGAGAGATCAGAACGGTAAAGCGCTCTTTGCGGGTCGGCAGCGGGATCGGACCACGGACTTGCGCACCAGTGCGCTTAGCAGTCTCGACGATTTCCGCGGTTGATTGATCGATCAGACGATGATCAAACGCTTTAAGGCGGATACGGATTCTTTGGTTCTGCATGAGACCAGAGCTCCAATTATTTTATAGACGAAATGGTTACTCCTCATACCCATTACGATTGATGGGAGAGTGTAACCGTTCTTACATAGTTCCCCAATTGGGAACATTGTTTGGTAGCGTGTTGCTGCTACCAGGGTTCATATCGAACCGGCCGTCAACTTTGACAGGCCCGCGCATTATACGCAAATTCAGCGACAACGCAAGGGCTGCGTACAAAATCATCACTTGTTTCTGCGAGCTCACTTCCACGCCCGTCGCAATGCCATGAAAGGCCGACAAATACTCTGGAGCGGGACATCCATTCCTGTTTATTGCCTTTTGTCAGAGGCTCGGCTCCTGCATCACACTCGGTACCCAGGACCACCACATGGAAACCATCGATGATAGCGACTTTGGCATTCTTTATTATTTATGGCGGGTTATTACTCACGCTTTGTTGGCACGATCTGCGCTATGGCTTGCTACCCGATAAATTTACCTGCCCTCTGCTGTGGGGCGGGTTGCTTTATTATCTGTGTATGTCACCAGCCAATCTGCAGCATGCAGTCTGGGGAGCGATAGCAGGCTATCTGGCCTTTGCGTTGATCTATTGGCTCTACAGGGGAATACGCGGGCGTGAAGGCATCGGCTACGGCGATGTCAAATTTCTCGCCGCACTAGGGGCATGGCAGGGATGGAGAGTTTTACCGCAGCTCGTTCTTATAGCAACGATTCTCGCCTGCGCTGCCGTAACGGTTCTGATGCTGTGCGGCAAACATAGGCAGGCATTACGCAACCCGCTGCCTTTCGGCCCTTTCCTGGCCACAGCGGGTTTGCTATGTGGTTGGCAGACGTTTTTTAGTCAGCCACTTTAATCTGCGACTGAAGATAATTTTGCAGACCAATTTTACCTATCAAATCCAGCTCGGTTTCCAGCCAGTCGATATGGCCTTCTTCATCGGCGAGGATGGTGATTAACATATCACGGCTGACGTAGTCGTGGACGCTGTCAGCATAGGCGATGGCTTCTCGTAGATCCTTCGCCCCTTCCAGTTCCAGCCTCAGGTCGGATTGCAGCATCTCCTCGACGTCCTCTCCGATGCGGAGTTTGCCGAGATCCTGCAGGTTCGGGATCCCTTCGAGAAATAAAATGCGCTCGATATATTTATCGGCATGCTTCATTTCATCGATAGATTCGTGATACTCGACATCATTGAGGCGCATCAGGCCCCAGTTCTTGAACATTCTCGCATGGAGAAAGTATTGATTAATTGCGACTAGCTCATTTCCCAATAATTTATTGAGATAACTTATGATTTTGACATCACCTTTCATTATATAGTCCCTCCGCTTCCACTTATTGAAGCGTAGTTCGGGCTATAGGGATGTCAAAGTAAAGCTGAGAGACTTCAGGCGATCTCTTGATATTCCGGCATGCGGGTTAATTCATCTTCCATAATTTCTCGTGCTGCACGAACGCACTTACCACATTGATTTCCAACGGGAATAAATTTCCGCAGCTGCTGAAAAGACTGAGGATTGAATTGGCGCACAGCCTGACGAATTTTTTTATCGTTCACACCATTACACAGACAAACGTACATATATACTCCCGTTCAACTTACAGACAAAGTGTAAATGAGAATAGTTATGATTACAATAGGCTGTTTATTAAATAGGCGTTTAATCTCTTTGCTGTCAGTCACTGTGCTGCTTCATGCAAATAGCAGACAGCAAAAAGGGCGCCTTAGCGCCCTTTTTAATTCAGAACTAAATATTAGCCCAGAACTTTAGCAACAACGCCCGCGCCAACGGTACGGCCGCCTTCACGGATTGCGAAACGCAGACCGTCGTCCATCGCGATCGGGTGGATCAGGG
>NZ_JBEAFH010000078.1:0-26769 GCF_040061575.1 Klebsiella sp. CB_Kp196 | reverse complement strand
TTCCTCAGGCATCTTAAGGCAAATGTAAAAATGAAACGCATGAGACAAACAAAGCCGGTATGTAATAACAACCATTTGCTTACAATAAAGGCAGGATGTATACCTGACAGAGAAATGTGAATTAAATTCATATCTGAACAGGCAGCATTGATTGATGCAAATCAATATGTAACGCAAATACTGGTCATTCCGGATACTGAAAAGCGCGCGAGCAGGGGCGTAAGAAATAAATTATTTTTTATCGTTTACCGGCCATGAAAAAGTCCAGTAGTGGATTTTAATATGGCTATAATTAATGGCTACTAGGATTAATATAAAACTCACAAATAATATCTGCCAAATATCCGGTATCGATGGTTAAACCGGACAATGTATAGATTCGCGCTGAGAGAAAAAGAAATAGCGGCATTTCATTCAGCGGATATATTAAAACACAACTTACAATAATGCCTCTCACTCATATCATGTCCTATAACCTTCCTTGCGCCCTCCCCGTAGACAGAGAGAGACAGCGTCTTTCTACTGTGAGCCATCCCAGTCAAGTCGCCAGAGAGAGCATTCAGCGTTAATGATCCCTCACATCATAACCAGACTGCCCGGCCTCAACGCTGCACTTTCCCCCTCAGCCCTTCTCTTTACCGTCACAGATTCAAAACCTTGATCTTCTCCGTGGCTCAGCGCAGCATGGAAATGCAAACACACTAAAACAAGAATTCGCAACCCAATCACAGGAGAGAATCAGTGCAAACAGGACATCGCTTCCAGGCCACGGATCTGCATCAATTTGTTAAAACCCTTTTCACCCATATGGGAAGCTCCCTCACCGAAGCATCGCTTATCGCCGACCATCTGATTGCCGCTAACCTGGCCGGGCACGATTCCCACGGCGTCGGCATGATCCCAAGCTACGTACGCTCCCACGCGCAGGGTTATCTCCAGCTCAATCGCCACGCCAGCGTGATGAAAGACGCGGGCGCGGTGGTCACGCTGGACGGCAACGGCGGCTTCGGCCAGGTGGTGGCCCATGAAGCCATGCAGATCGGCATTAAGAAAGCCAGAGAGCACGGTATGGCCGCCGTGGCGCTGCGCAATGCGCACCATATTGGCCGCATCGGCTACTGGGCGGAACAGTGCGCGGCCGCCGGAATGATCTCTATCCATTTCGTTAACGTCGTTGGCAACGTGATGGTCGCCCCGTTCCGTGGGAAAGACAGCCGCTTCGGTACTAACCCGCTGTGCGTGGTGTTCCCGCGCGCCGGCCATCCGCCGCTGCTGCTGGATTACGCCACCAGCGCCATCGCCTTCGGTAAAACCCGCGTCGCCTGGCATAAAGGCGTCCCGGTACCGGCGGGGTCGCTGATCGACGCTCACGGCGTCCCCACTACCGACCCGGCGGTGATGCAGACGTCGCCGCTGGGGGCGCTGCTGACCTTTGCCGAACATAAAGGCTACGCGCTGGCGACGCTGTGCGAAATTATCGGCGGCGCGGTATCCGGCGGTAAAACCTCGCATCAGGAGACGCTGCAGGGCAGCGTGGACGCTATCTTCAACTGCATGACCACCATTATTCTCAGCCCGGAAGCGTTCGATGCGCCGGATATGCAGCGCGAGACCGAAGCGTTTATCGACTGGTGTAAACGGTCGCCGCACGACCCGGACGCGCCGATTCTGGCCCCGGGCGAGTGGGAAGAGGCTAACCGCCAGCAGCGTCTGGCGCAGGGGATACCGCTGGACGCCGGCAGCTGGCAGGCGATTTGCGCCGCCGCCGAAGAAGTCGGTTTACCCGCCGACACCCTCGCGCAGCTGCGCCAGAAGCTGGCCTGATTTTTCCTCGATGACGCCCGAACGGGCGTCATGTCATCGTCATTAATGTCGACATCACCGCCGCCCCGCCCCGCCTGATCAACTATTCTATACAAATTCAATAAGTTAAGTTTTGGCACAGCGTATGCATAACGCTCCCGTCATTTGCCGGTGCGCTGGCTCATGACGCCCTGACAAAGGCGGGCCGGGCCCGGTCTGTCGTTGTTGTTTATTCTCTGTTAACAGGTCTGTTACTGATGAAAAAAATCACGAGCGTTTGCCCTTATTGCGGGGCCGGTTGCAAACTTAAGCTGGTCGTCGAAAACAATAAAATTCTCCGTGCCGAAGCCGCCGATGGCGTCACCAACCAAAATCAGCTGTGCCTGAAAGGCTATTACGGCTGGGATTTCCTCAACGACACCCAGCTACTGACGCCGCGTCTGCAGCAACCGATGATTCGCTATCAGAAAGGCGGTAAGTTCACCCCGGTCAGTTGGGAGGAAGCTATCCGCTATACGGCGAATAAACTGCGTGAAATAAAGGAGAAGCACGGCCCGCGCGCCATTATGACGACCGGTTCATCGCGCGGTACCGGGAATGAAACCAACTATGTGATGCAGAAATTCGCCCGCGGCGTGCTCCACACCAACAACGTCGACTGCTGCGCCCGCGTCTGCCACGGCCCGTCGGTAGCCGGGCTTCAGCTGGCACTCGGTAACGGCGCGATGAGCAACTCGATTAGCGATATCGAAAACTCGAAATGTCTGCTGGTCTTTGGCTATAACTGCGCTGACTCCCACCCTATCGTCGCCCGCCGGGTGATTAAAGCTCGCGAAAACGGGGCGAAAATCATCGTCTGCGACCCGCGCCGTATCGAAACCGCCCGCATCGCCGATCGCCATCTGCAGCTCAATAACGGCAGCAATATGGCGCTGGTCAACGCCTTCGCCCACGTGCTGCTGGAAGAGGATCTGTATAACCACGACTACGTCGACCGCTTTACCGAGGGGCTGGACGCCTATCGCGAAACGGTGAAAGACTATTCCCCTGAAGCCGTCGAAGGGATCGTCGGCGTGCCGGCCGCTGAAATTCGCCAGGCGATGCGCATGTTTGCCGCCGCGCCTTCCGCCACCATTATGTGGGGCATGGGCGTCACCCAGTTCGGCCAGGCGGTGGACGTCGTCAGAGGGCTGGCGAGCCTGGCGCTGTTAACCGGTAACCTCGGACGCGCCAACGTCGGCGTGGGTCCGGTACGCGGACAAAACAACGTCCAGGGCGCCTGCGATATGGGCGTCCTGCCGAATATGTTCCCGGGCTACCAGGACGTCACCGACGCCAGCGTTCGCGATAAGTTTGCCAAAGCATGGGGCGTTAACCCGGCTGTCATGGACGACCAGGTCGGTACCCGGATCACCGAAGTGCCGCACAAAGCGCTGGCTGGCGAAATCAAAGCCTACTACATCATGGGTGAAGATCCCCTGCAAACCGAAGCCGATTTAGGCCTGGTGCGTAAGGGGATTGAAGCGCTCGATTTTGTGGTGGTGCAGGATATCTTTATGACCAAAACCGCCGAAATCGCCGATGTGCTGCTGCCCGCCACCTCATGGGGCGAACACGGCGGCGTCTTTACCTGCGCCGACCGCGGCTTCCAGCGCTTCGAGCAGGCGATTATCGCCACCGGTAATGTTAAGCGCGACTGGGAAATCATCAGCCTGCTGGCCAGCGAAATGGGCTACCCGATGCATTACGATAACAACCAGCAGATCTGGGACGAAATGCGCGAGCTTTGTCCGCTGTTCTATGGCGTCACCTACGAGAAAATGGGCGATATGAACCACGTCCAGTGGCCGTGCCCGACGCTGGATCACCCCGGTACGCCGTGGCTGTATAAAGATAACCTCTTCGATACGCCAACCGGCAAAGGCCAGCTGTTCGCCGCCCCGTGGCGCGCGCCTGCCGAGACGCCGGATGAAGCGTATCCGCTGGTGCTCTGTACCGTGCGCGAAGTCGGCCACTACTCGTGTCGTTCGATGACCGGCAACTGCGCGGCCCTGCAATCGCTTGCCGATGAGCCGGGCCGGGTGCAAATCAACCGCGCCGACGCGCAGCGCCTCGGAATCGCCGACCAGCAGCTGGTATGGGTCAGCTCGCGGCGCGGTAAGGTGATTACCCGCGCCGACATCAGCGATCGCATTAACGAAGGCGCGGTGTATATGACCTATCAATGGTGGGTCGGCGCCTGTAATGAGCTGACGCAGGATAATCTCGACCCGATCTCGAAAACGCCGGAAACCAAATACTGCGCGGTGAAGGTGGAGGCTATCGCGGATCAGCGCTGGGCCGAGCAGTATGCCTGGACAAGCTATAGTGAGATGAAAGCCCGCCTGAAAGCGGCGGTGAACGTGTAAAACACCGCGGGGAGATGCGCGCATCTCCCCACATATCCACTTTTGCTCCCGGGGGCGGCGCGCAACGCGCCTTGCCCCGGCTACAGATTCACCGCCATCTGCGGATCGGTAGCCCGGACAGATGCGCAGCATCGCCTCCGGGAAATTCAGCTACTCTGCGCTCTGTTCCCGGGGGCGGCGCGCAACGCGCCTTGCCCTGGCTACAGATTCAGTGCCGTCTGCGGGCCGGTAGCCCGGACAGATGCGCAGCATCGCCTCCGGGATCGGTCTCTTACGCCAACAGTTTCTCCACCAGCGCCGTCCACAGCGCCACGCCGTGCGGGATCAGCGCATCGTTAAAATCATATCCGGCGTTATGTAGCGGCTTTGATGCCGTCTCGCCATCGGTGCCAATCCAGAAATAGGCGCCCGGGCAGGCCTCCAGCATGCAGGCAAAATCTTCCGAGGCCATAGAGGGATTGCCGTTCCAGCTCACCGCCGATTCCCCCAGCAGCGCGGTCGCCACCTCGCGAACCTTTTGCGCTTCAGCCGGGTGGTTGGTGGTGACGGGATAACCGGGATACCAGGCGATTTTGCCTTCCACGTCTGATACCTGCGGCTGGGCGGCGACATAGCTTTCAATCAGCCCCCTGACCCGCTCACGCACCTGGTTATTCAGACAGCGGAAGGTTCCGCGCAGCACCACTTTATCCGGCAGCACGTTGATCGCCTCCCCGCCGGAAATCTGGGTAATGCTTACCACCGTGGATTCCTGCGGCGACAGGCGGCGCGACGGAATGGTTTGCAGCGCCATAATCAGCTGCGCCGCGGCGACAATCGGGTCCGCCCCGCGCTCCGGCATCGCCGCATGGCAGCTCTTGCCGGTCAGGGTAATTTCAAACGCATCGAGAGAGGCCATCATCGCCCCGCTGCCGATCGCCACCTGGCCCAGCGGCATACCCGGCCAGTTGTGCAGCGCGTAAATGGCATCCATCGGGAAGCGCGCAAACAGCCCCTCTTCCACCATCTTACGCGCGCCGCCCAGGTTCTCCTCAGCGGGCTGGAAAACAAAGTGAACGGTGCCGCGAAAGCGGCGGGTTTGCGCCAGATGCGCCGCTGCCGCCAGCAGCATTGCGCTATGGCCGTCGTGGCCGCAGGCGTGCATCACGCCCGGATTACGCGATTTATAGTCGACGTCGCTCTGCTCGGTGATCGGTAGCGCATCCATATCGGCCCGCAGGCCAATTACCGGACCCGGGCCGTTCTCCAGGGTCGCGACCACGCCGGTACCCGCCAGACCGCTATGCACCTGAAGGCCAAATGAAGCGAGCAGTTCAGCGACCCGCCGAGAGGTTTCCTGTTCCTGATACCCCAGCTCAGGGCAAGCATGAAAATCACGTCGCCAGCGAATGGCCTCGGCGATCAGTGAAGGGGATACAGCCATGTCTTACTCCTTTCCTGCACAGCTTCAGCGCTGAACGAGTGTTTTATGCAATACGTTAGGGCTACAGGTAACCCGCTAGCCTATTGGTTATATCCTTTCGCCCGCTCACTGACAACTGCCGCCAAACCCTGCGCCAACGCGCCTTTGCGCGGCATCCCGCCTGCACTGCGTTTTTTTGTAGTCATATCAACGGTGACATAAGGCGTGCGATTAATTATTATGCAGCTATACTGGCGTTTTGCCGAATAATTCACTCTACAGACCTCCTTAACCGGAAATAAAATGTTCAACCCAGAGCAGAATCGTCTTGCCCCCACGCTGGCGATGATCATGGCGGCTTCATTAGTGGGATTTATCACCGGATACACGGTGCCCTTAATCAGTCTGGAGCTGGCGCAGCAGCAGATTGATACCGTTTACGTCGGCCTGCTGGCCGCGCTACCGCCAGCGGGGATGATGATCTCCTCCTTCCTCTCGCCCGCGCTGTGCCGGCGCTTCGAGATGGGGCTTCTGCTCTCCGTCAGCCTGGTGGCGCTGGCGGCGGCAACCATCGCCTCCTGCCTGTCGTTTGATATGGTTCATCTCCTGCTGCCGCGGCTGGTGACCGGCCTGGCGTCAGGGGTGATTATCGTCATTGGCGAAAGCTGGATCACCGGCGGCGCGGCGGGTAAAAACCGGGCAACCCTGACCGGCATTTATGCCTCCGCCTTTACCGGCTGCCAGCTGGCGGGGCCGCTGCTGATCTCCGCCGGAGAAGCGTATCAATCATGGACTCTGCTGCTGGTCGGACTGGTGACCTTCGCCTGTCTGCTGATGCTCCGCCATTTGCCCTCCGGCAGCCGCGAACGGCTGGCGGAACGCGCCAGCTGGCGCAGCCTCGGCGCCTTTTTGCCGGTACTGGCTTCCGGCGTATTCTGCTTCGCCTTTTTTGATGCCAGCATACTGGCGCTGCTGCCGCTTTACGGTATGGATAAAGGGCTGAGTGAAGTGACGGCGGTACTGCTGGTCACCGTGGTATTAACCGGCGATGCCGTATTCCAGGCGCCGCTGGGCTGGATTGCCGACCGCTTCGGTATCCGCCGCGTACATCTGACCTGCGCGGTGGTCTTCTGCCTCGCCCTGCTGGCCTTACCGTTCCTGCTGGCGTCGCATATCCAGCTGATTGTCGGCTGCCTGCTTCTCGGCGCCGCGGCGGGGGCGCTCTATACCCTGTCGCTGGTCCGCGCCGGGAAGACCTTCTCCGGGCAGAAGCTGATTATGATCAACGCCCTGCTGGGATTCTTTTGGTCCGCGGGGAGCGTCGCCGGACCGGTGGTCAGCGGATTGCTGATCAGCGTCGCGGGGTATGATGGTCTGCTGATGACGCTGTTTGTCAGCGGCGCGCTGTTCCTGCTGATTCAGTGCCTGGGTAAAAACGAAAAAGCCCTGCTGGCGGACGAACGCGAGCGCGAAGAAGAGATGGATGATATTAGCGAGGCGGCGCGGTAACGCTTAAGGGCAGTCACGGTTCGGCAGAACGAAAGCGCCCTCATCGCCCGCGCAGGGTCTTCTCCCCGGCAGCGCAGTCGCGCGCCGGGGCCGGGAGCCGTTACAGCACTTTACTTAAAAATGCGGCGGTGCGCGGGTTAGTCGGCGCGCTAAAGATCTGCGCCGGTTTCCCCTCTTCCTGAATGATGCCCTGGTCGATAAAGATAACCCGGTCGGCCACTTCGCGGGCAAAGCCCATCTCGTGGGTTACGATTACCATGGTCATCCCTTCGCTGGCGAGGTTTTTCATCACCTCCAGCACGTCGCCCACCAGCTCAGGATCGAGCGCCGAAGTGGGCTCATCAAACAGCATAATCGACGGCTTCATCGCCAGCGCGCGCGCGATGGCCACCCGCTGCTGCTGCCCGCCGGAGAGGCTGGAGGGCCAGGCGTCGCGCTTGTCGCTCAGCCCGACCTTCGCCAGCAGCTCTTCCGCCAGACGCACCGCCTCCGCGCGCGCCGTGCCGCGCAGGCTCATCGGGGCCATAATCAGATTTTCCAGCACCGTTTTGTGCGGGAACAGATTGAAGCGCTGAAAGACCATGCCGACGCTTTCCCGCATCTTATTCAGATCGGTGGCGCGATCGTGGGCAGCGAAGCCGTTTACCTCAACCTCGCCTTCGCTGACGGTTTCCAGCGCGTTCATGCAGCGCAGAAAAGTGCTTTTCCCGGAACCGGACGGGCCGATAATACACACGACTTCCTGCGGCTTAATGTCGCAGCTGATGCCGCGCAGAACGTGGCTGTCGCCGAAGCGCTTGTGTAAATTATGAATGTGAATCACTTTTGCCAAACCTCTTTTCCAGACGGTTAACCAGCTGCGCCAGCAGGAAAGTAATAACCCAGTAAACCAGGGAGATGGTCAGGTAGGGTTCCCAGTAGGTGGCGTAGGCGCCGGAAACGGTGCGCGCGGCGTAGGCCAGATCCGCCAGACCGATGGCCGACGCCAGCGAGGAGTCCTTAACGATGGCGATAGCGTTGTTGCCCAGCGGCGGCAGAATGCGGCGAAACGCCTGCGGCAGAATCACCTGACGCATGGTTTTCCACCACGGCATTCCCAGCGCGCGGGAAGCTTCCATCTGCCCCTTATCGATCGACTGGATCCCTGCGCGGAAGATCTCCGACACGTAGGCCCCGGCATTCAGCGTAATCGCCACGATACAGGAGAGAAACGCGCCGTAGTTTGAGCGCAGCTCGCGAGCGAAATCAGCGCTCATCATGCCGCTGGTCACCAGCAGTCCGTCGCGCGGGTTGATAAACAGCGGCACCAGCGCGAAGTGCACCACCATAATTTGCACGAACAGCGGCGTACCGCGAAACGCGCTGACGTAAAAGCGCACCGGAAACTGCACCAGGTAACGCAGAACGTATTTCCATACCCCGTGCTCGGCTTTCGCCATCCGCCCCAGCCCGAGGGTCAGCCCCCACAGGGTGCCGAGGATCACGCAGATAATGGTACATTTAATGGTCATCAGGGCACCGTCCATAAACAGCGGACCGTACTCCTCAATGATCTCCCAACGGAATCCCGTCATAGCCCTTCCCTAAAAAATACGGCTATCGCCAGAGTCGATAGCCGTGATGAAAATAAAAATGCGAATTATTGCGCTGGCAGCGTCGGGACGTTCTCGTCGAACCAGGTTTTATAGATTTTGGCGTAGGTGCCGTCAGCGATGATTTTCTGTAAACCGGCGTTGATCTTCGCCTGCAGCTCGCTGTTGCCTTTCGCCACCGCGATGCCGAAATACTGGCGCTCAAATTTGGCATCCGGCACCAGCTTGAACTGCTTCTCCGGGTGCTGTTTGATGTAGTATTTCACCACGCCGACGTCGCCGACCGCCGCGCTCACGCCGTCTTCAAACAGCTCCTGCAGCATCAGCGGAGTATTATCAAAACGCTTGATCGCGGTACTGTTCTTGCCCAGCACGTCGGAAACCACGATATCGCCGGTGCTGGAGTTCACCACGCCGACTTTCTCGTTTTTCAGCGCCTCAAGGGAGGAGACCTTTGAATCCGCCGGCACGACGATGGACTGCTCGGCCGGGAAATAAGGGGCGGAGAAATCCACCATCTGCTTACGCTTATCGGTGATAGTGATCCCGGAGATAATAATGTCGCGGTCGCCGGTGTTGAGGGTGGCGAAGATCCCTTCCCACGGCGTATTGACCAGTTTGATATCAAAGCCTTCCGCTTTGGCGATCGCTTTGATGATATCGATATCAAAACCTTCCAGCTGTTTCTGGCTGTTCTCGAACTCAAACGGGCGATAGGTTCCGCCGGATCCCACCACGTAAGTTTGCTGAGCCGCGTGGGCGGTGCCGATCATCGCCGCCACCAGGCAGCATGCTTTCATCCACTTCTTAACCATGACAACTCCGTTTTATGCATTAATTTTGCATAAAAATACACACTGTCAGCATGGCATGCAACCGGAAACCTTCCCGACGGTAAATTATCTGCCGTTTAGCTTCGTTTACCGCCGGATTTCCCGATGGCCCGATGCAATTCATTGATCCGCTTCATCGATTTCACCGTTTTTTGCGGCGCGGTGGAGGCGACCGACAGCACGATCATCTCCAGGCAAACCAGCACCGTCCCGTGCAGCGGCACCCGCCCATTATCGCCGCCGCGCGGCACCTCAATGACCACCTGCGCCTCCTGGCTAAAGCGGGAGTCCAGCGCCTGGGTGAGTAAAATCGTCGGGATCCCCAGACGGCGGGCCTCGCGCAGGGTCGTCATCCCCTCCCGGTGCGGCGACTTCTGCCCCATCATAATCAGCACGTCGCCGCGCTGCAGGCCGATCAGCTGCTCGGCGAGGCTAAACCCGGTGCGGTTCATTACGTACGAAGGCAGGCCGATGCGGCTCAGCAGCCTGGCGGTATACTCCGCCAGAATGCCCGAGGCGCCGATCCCAAAAATCCCCACCTGGCGCGCGTCGGTCAGCAGCGCCACCGCCTGGGCCACCGCGGCGCGGTTGTCGGGGCGCGCAAGCACTTCGCAGGCCCGCTGATGCCCTTCCAGCACGAAATCGATGCTCGAATTGACGTCGCTGGATAAGGCGCTCACCGTGGAGATCATTTTTTCCGACGAGGTCGCCGACGGGCCGAACCAGCGCTCCATGGTCTGCTTCAGCTCCCGCAGTCCGGCGAAGCCGAGCGCCTGGATGGCGCGCACCACCGTGGCGTCCGAGGTATTGGTCGCGGCGGCGATTTCCATGGCCGTGCGCTCCAGCACCGCTTCCCGGTTTTCGTTGATATAGCTCACCACCGCCAGCAGACGCGGCGACAGCTGATGCGCGCGGGCGCGAAAACGTTCGCCGAACAGGTCAACCCGCCCCTTCTCTCTTTTGACCACCGTTTTCATTTCAGCCCCTCGGGCAAAGGACGACCGGCAATGTGCGACTGTACCTGGGCGACCATCAGCGACAGCGCGGCGTAGGAGTTAGAGATAACCTCCTCGCGCGGCAGCAGAATATAGCGCCCGGTGCGGCAGGCGCGCATAAAGTCGCACCAGCCGGGCATCACGCCCTCCATCGCCTGCAGCTCATCCTGCGGCCTGCCGCCGGTATCGGAACGCCAGGTGGCAAATACGAAATCGGCATCCAGCGCCGGCAGCTGCTCGGCGCTGACGTCAATACGCTGGCCATCGGGGATGTTGTCAATCAGCGGTGGGAAGCGGAATCCGGCATCGCGCAGCACGCGTCCCAGCGCATGATAGGCGTGATGCACGGTAACCTTGCCGTTGTTGGCCTGAATCACCGAGACTACGATGTTTTGCGTATCCACCATCGCCTTTAGCTGGGCTATCTGCGCCTGATAGCGGCGTTCGAGGATTAAGAGCCGCGGCTGGGTGCCGGTGAGCTGCGCCAGCTTGCGGTAGATGCGCGGCGCGCTGCCCTGCAGGTGATCGATGCTGACCGTTGGCGCAATCTTCTCCAGCTGCTCCACCGAAACGTGGCGGCTGGGCTCGGTAATAATCAGGTCCGGTTTCGCGGCGGCCACCGCTTCGAGATCGATATCCGCCGTGCCGATAAACCGAATCGCGCTGTTATCGAAATCAACGCCGGTCAGCTGTGCGCTGGCGCGTAAAAAGTGGCTGCCGTCCGGACGCGTCCTCCCGTGGCTGGCCACCGGCGGGACGCCAAGCTCGATCAGCGGGATGGTGATATCCAGATCGTGCAGCGACACAATGCGCTGCGGGTGCAGCGGAACGGTCACCGTACGACCCAAATCATCGGTGAAGGTTTGCGTATCGGCGGCCGAGGCGACGCCCGCCAACAGCACCAGCAGAGAAACGAACCAACGCATAGCGATCCTTTTTGATTTACAGGGCGTCACGGCGACGCCAGAGCAGAACGATAAAAAACGGACAGCCGACCAGCGCAATCACGATCCCTGCAGGGATCTGCAGCGGCGCGAAAGCCAGTCGGCCAATTGTATCGGTGGCTAACACCAGCAGCGCGCCAACCAACGCGCTGCCGCAGAGCAGCGCCACCTGGCCGCCGCGCAGCAGAAACCGCGCCATATGCGGCGCCATCAGGCCAACGAAGCCGAGGCTTCCGACGCAGGAAACGCTGGCGGAGGTCAGCAGCACCGGCGCGAAAAAGCGCAGCAGGGTTAGCTGCTGCAGGCGTACGCCGAGACCAATGGCCGTGCGGTCGCCGAGCAGCGCCGCATCGGCGGCCCTGGCGGTCAAAAAAAGGATCAGCGCCCCGGGCAGCGCCCAGCAGAAGGCGACGGCCAACAGCGGCCAGGTCGCCGCGTGCAGGCTGCCCGCCAGCCAGATCATCGCCGTTTGTACATCGCGCACGTCGGCGGTGGTCAAAAAAACTCCCCCCCGCCGCCGCCAGCGTCCACGACACGCCGATGCCGATGAGAATAAAGCGCGGGCGCGAACAGTCGCGGGCCAGCGCCAGAACCAGCAGCGCCACCAGCACGCCGCCGAGCATTCCCGCCAGCGGCCGCCAGACCAGGCCCACCGCCGGGAAGAACAGCACCAGCGCCAGAACGACAATACTGGCCCCCTCCTTCACCCCGATAAGCCCGGGATCCGCCAGACCGTTGCGGGTAATGCTCTGCATCGCCGCGCCGGCCAGACCGAGCATCGCCCCGCACAGCAGCGCCATAAACAGCCGCGGCAGGCGGATATCAAAGAGGATAAATCGCTGCTGATCGCCCACGTTATCCGCCCCCAGCAGCGCACGGAACAGGGTACCGGAGGGCATCGGGAAGCTGCCGCGGGTCAGGCCAAACAGCGCCAGCAGCAGGATGACGAGCAGCGCGACAGCGGCGATTCTTACCGCCGCAGGGCGCAGCAGAATGTGCCAGCGGCCGCAGGTCAGCGGCCGAAAGCCGGCGCGACGGACGGCGCTTTTCATTTAAAAAACCTCGCGGCGATAAAAATAAATACCGGCGCCCCCACCAGCGCGGTCATCGCGCCGGTTGCCAGCTCCTGGGGCGCAACCAGGGTACGAGCGGCGATATCCGCCAGCAGCAGCACCAGAGCGCCAACCGGAGCGGCCAGCGGCAGCGCCAGGCGAATATCTTCGCTAATCAGCCGGCGCACCGCGTGGGGGACCACCAGCCCGACAAAGCCGATCGGCCCGGCCACCGCCACCGCCGAGCCGCACAATAGCGCAATGGCGGTCAGCCCCAGCAGGCGGGTCTGAACAATCTTTACCCCCAGCCCCAGCGCGACCTTATCGCCCAGCGCCAGCACGTTAAGACGCGGCGCGATGACCAGCGCGATCGTCACTCCCGCCAGCGCCGGGAGCAGCGCAGCGCGCAGCGTTTGCCAGTTCAGCCCGGCAAGATCGCCCGCCAGCCAGGTGCGCATCGCCAGCAGCGTTTGTTCATCGAGGATCAGAATCGCCGCGGTGACCGCCGAGGCAAAGGCCGACAGCGCCACCCCGCACAGGGTAATGCGCAGCGGCGTGACGCCGCCCCGCCCGGACGACGACAGCAGCATCACGCCGCCAAACAGCAGCGCCGCGCCGCAGGCGGCGGTGAGCGGTCTGGCTAACGCCACGCCGCCGAGGCTGATTCCCAGCGCCGATGTCGCCACTACCGCCAGCGAAGCGCCGGCGTTAAGGCCGAGAATATGCGGCTCGCCCAGCGGGTTGCGGATCACGGTTTGCAGCAGCAGCCCCGCCACGCCGAGCGCCGCGCCGGTGAGCAGCGCCGCCGCGAGACGTACCAGGCGTAAATCGACAATAATTCGGTGGTCAAAATTGCGCGGATCGTAATGGAGCAGCGCCTGCAGCACCGTTTGCGGCGCAATCCAGCGCGCGCCGAGTCCGAGATGCACCAGCGAGCCGCCCAGCAGCAGCAGGCTCAGCAGTACCAGCGCCAGCCGGGGGCGGGATTGTCGGCGCGGCGGCAGCAGCGCGGAGGCGCTCATAACGCCTTCTCCTCACGGGCGCGGAACGGCATAAAAAAGGGCTTACCGGTCTGCGGGTTGAGCGACATCTGCACGTCCACGTCAAAGACGGTTTTGATCAGCTCCGGCGTACAGATTTCCTGTTCATTAATTACCCCGGCGATCGCGCCTTTTTTAAGAAACACCAGCAGGTCGGCGTAGTTCACCGCGAAGTTCAGGTCGTGCAGGACGGTGACCACCGTGCGGCCGTGATCGCGGGTTAAGGTTTGCAGCAGTTCAAGGATGTCGACCTGATAGCGCAGATCGAGCCAGGTGGTGGGCTCATCCAGCAGAATCGTCGCCGTTTGCTGGGCGAGAGCCATCGCGATCCAGCAGCGCTGGCGCTGGCCGCCGGAGAGGCTATCAACCGTCAGGTGGGCAAACTCTGCGGTACCGGTGAGCCGCAGCGCCTCTTCTACCGCCCGTTCATCGGCCTCGGACCATTGTCGCATCAGCCCCTGCCAGGGGTAGCGCCCGCGCGAAACCAGTTCAAAAACCGTCAGCCCTTCCGGGGTCAGCGGCGATTGCGGCAGAATGCCCAGCCGACGGGAAACCTCCCGGGTCGGCATCTGGTGAATCACCTCGCCGTCCAGGCGTACGCAGCCCCCCAGCGGCTTGAGCATCCGGGCGATAGTCGACAGCAGCGTCGATTTCCCCGAGCCGTTGGCGCCGGCCAGTACCGTCATTTTCCCGTGGGGGATGGTCAGATGAATATTGTCGACAATTAGCGTCTGGCCATATCCGGCCGACAGGGAATCAAGGACGATCCCCTGCTCTGCAGGCAACACCCGCTGTGGCATAACTCGCTCCTGCGCCGCAACGGCGTGGCGCCAGGCCCGCTCGTTCCGCACTCAAACAAAAATAAATCTCATTCTCTTTTGATCATGCGGTGGATGAATGTAGTAGTCAATACCCTATGACGGCGCCGGCCGCGCGGGTTTACTACCAAAACCCGCACAACATAAAACGACTTTAATCATCAATTAAAACAATAACATATGAAATTTTCACCCAGCCCATTCCTCGCTAATTGATTGATTATTTGTTTCGTCAGTTTTTTATCTTACATAACGTTTACTACTACATGCCTTCATGATTGAATGATTCTCAATTACATATCTGGCGCGCGTTGCGGCGTAAAAAACAGCCAGGTTTATTTTTCAGGGCAATGATTTTATTGGCTTTACCTCTCCGCAAAGGCGAGGTTCGTTCACGAGACACAAAAATGATTCCACTCAATGTCCCTTATTCGGCATTAAAAGGGCGTGCGCTTTTTTCACTGATTTTTTTCACCTCACCGGGATTATTGGCAGCGGTTAATAGCGCCGATAAAACAAAGAAAACCGCTGACGAGACCATAACGGTCGTGGCCGACGGCACTCGGCAACGCGCTACCCAGGGATATCAGCCGGTCAATACCTCGACCGCCACGCTGACTACCATGCCGATGCTGGATATTCCGCAGGTGGTCAATACCGTCAGCGAGCAGGTGCTCGAGGATCAGCATGCGACGAACCTCGACGAAGCGCTGTATAACGTCGCCAACGTGGTACAAACCAATACCCTCGGCGGGACCCAGGACGCCTTCACCCGCCGCGGCTTCGGCGCTAACCGCGATGGTTCAATCATGACCAACGGCCTGCGCACCGTGCTGCCGCGCAGCTTCACCGCCGCCACCGAACGCGTCGAAGTGCTCAAAGGCCCGGCCTCAACGCTGTACGGTATTCTCGACCCCGGCGGATTAATCAACGTGGTGACCAAACGCCCGGAGCGCAGCTTCGGCGGCTCCGTCTCCGCCACCTCCACCAGCTTTGGCGGCGGTACCGGCCAGTTTGACGTCACCGGCCCCATCGACGGGACTCAGCTGGCGTATCGGGTAATTGGCGAATATCAGCATGAAGATTACTGGCGTAATTTCGGCAAAGAGAAGAGCAGCTTTATTAACCCCTCCCTGACCTGGTTCGGCGAGCGGGCGACGGTGAACGTCTCATATTCGCACCGTGACTACAGTACCCCATTCGATCGCGGCACCATCTTCGATCTGAACACCGGCCATGCGGTGAACGTCGATCGCAAAACGCGTTTTGATGAACCGTTTAATATTACCGACGGTTATTCCGATCTCGCGCAGCTGAATGCCGAATACCGTCTCAGCGACGCCTGGACCGCCCGCTTCGACTACAGCTACAGCCAGGATCATTACAACGACGATCAGGCCCGGGTAATGGCCTACGACTCGGCGACCGGCAACCTGACCCGCCGCGTCGATGCCACCCACGGTTCCACCCAGAAAATGCACACTACGCGGGCGGATTTACAGGGCAACGTGGTCATTGGCGGTTTCTACAACGAGATCCTCACCGGCCTGGCCTACGAGAATTACGATCTGCTGCGCACCGATATGATCCGCTGTAAGAACGTCAAGGGTTTCAATATCTATAATCCGGTCTACGGCACTGTTGGCAAATGCTCCAGCGTTTCGGCATCCGACAGCGACCAGCGTATTCAGCAGGAGAGCTACGCGGGCTACCTCCAGGACGCGCTCTATCTTACCGATAAGTGGATTGCCGTCGCCGGGGTGCGCTATCAGTATTACACCCAGTACGCCGGCAAGGGCCGCCCGTTTAACGTCAATACCGACAGCAGCGACCAGAAATGGACGCCGAAAGCGGGCCTGGTGTATAAGTTGACGCCGTCCGTCTCGCTGTTCGGTAACGTGGCGCAGTCGTTTATGCCGCAGTCCTCTATCGCCAGCTATATTGGCAATCTGCCGCCGGAAGAGTCGACGTCTTACGAGCTGGGCGCGAAGTTCGATCTGTTCAACGGCGTCACCGCCAATATCGCGCTGTTTGATATTGATAAGCGCAACGTCCTCTACACGGAATCCGTGGGCGATGAGACGGTGGCAAAAACCGCCGGTAAAGTGCGCTCCCGCGGCGTCGAAGTGGACGTGGCCGGGTCGCTGACCGATAACCTGAGCGTTATCGCCAGCTACGGCTATACCGATGCGAAGGTCACCGACGATCCGGATTACAAAGGCAAACCGCTGCCGAACGTGCCGAAACACACCGGTTCGCTGTTCCTGAGCTACGACATTCACAATGTCTACGACAGCAATACGCTGACGGTGGGCGGCGGCGGTCGCGCGGTGAGCAAACGTTCCGGCACCAACGGCGCGGATTATTATCTGCAGGGCTATGCGGTGGCGGATGTGTTTGCGGCCTATAAGAT
This sequence comes from Klebsiella sp. CB_Kp196, assembly GCF_040061575.1. Taxonomy (NCBI): domain Bacteria; kingdom Pseudomonadati; phylum Pseudomonadota; class Gammaproteobacteria; order Enterobacterales; family Enterobacteriaceae; genus Klebsiella; species Klebsiella sp. CB_Kp196. The sequence continues at coordinate 9,960 of NZ_JBEAFH010000078.1, read as the reverse complement.
GAAGCTGCAATATCCGGTGACCCTGCAGGTTAACGTGAAGAACCTGTTCGATAAGACCTATTACACCTCCTCCATCGGCACCAATAACCTCGGTAACCAGATCGGCGATCCGCGGGAAGTACAGTTTACGGTGAAGATGGATTTTTAAGCCTCATCCCTGTCCCGGATCGCGGCGCGCGGCGCCTTATCCGGGCTAGCACACTGTAGCCCGGGCAAGGCGCGGCCCTACCGCCCCGCCCCCGGGAATCCCCGCCGAACGGTCAGAATCAGCACGCCCCGGATAACGCCTTGCCTTACCAGTCCTCCCCCTGGCCAAGAATGCGCAAAATATCCTGCCGATGCTGCAGCAGCAGCGGATTGTCGCGATGGCGGGGATACGTCAGCGGCAGCGCAAACTCGGCGATAATCCGCCCCGGTCGCGGCGACATGATTAACACCCGATCGCACAGCAGCAGCGCCTCTTCGATATCGTGGGTAACCAGCAGGCTGGTATAGCCCTGCTGCTGCCACAGGGCGATCAGCTCCCGCTGCATGCTGATGCGGGTAAGGGAATCCAGCTTGCCCAGCGGCTCGTCGAGCAGCAGCAGACGCGGCTCATTCAGCAGCGCCCGGGCCAGCGCCGCACGCTGCGCCATCCCGCCGGAAAGCTGGCGCGGCCACGCTTCGCTAAACGCCTGCAGCCCCATGCGCGAAATCAGCGCGTCGGCCTTTGGCTCAAGCCCCTTTTTCCCCTGCGCCTGCGGTCCCAGCAGCACGTTTTGCCGCACCGTCAGCCACGGATAAAGGGTCGGATCCTGAAACACCAGTATCCGTTCGGGCCCCGGTCCGCCCATCGCCGCCTCATCAATCTGAATTTGCCCGGCCTGCTGCGGCTCCAGTCCCGCCAGCAGCCGCAGCAGAGTGGATTTACCGCAGCCCGAAGGACCGAGCAGCGCGACGCTCTCTCCGGGCCGCAGCTGCAGGCTGATATTCTCCAGCACCGGCACCGTCTGTTTGCCAAGGCTAAAAGCGTGATGCAGATGACTTATCGACACCGCTGCGCCGGTCGATGCCGCCTGAGAAGTGGCGTTCGCAGTTACCATTGCATCCCTCCCCGCTGCCAGCTCAGCAGCCGGTCGCGGACCATAAACAACCCGCTAATCAGGCCGGAGCAGAGCAGCGCCATCACCAGCAGCGCCGCGTACATATTGGGATAGGCCGCCCAGCCCTGCGCCCACTGGAGATAAAAACCGATACCGGATTTCACGCCGACCATTTCGGCGACGATCAGCACCGAAAACGATGCGCCAAGCCCCATAAACAGGCCGACAAAAACGTTCGGCAACGCGGCGGGGATCGCCACGCGCAGGATCAGGAAACGCTGGCTGGCGCCCAGGGTTCGCGCCACGTCATACCACGCCTTATCGATGCCGATAACCCCGGACCAGGTCAGCACGGTCACCGGGAACCAGGTGCTGAGCGCGATCAGAAACACGCTGGCGCCGAAGCTGGAAGGGAAGATAAACAGGCACAGCGGCAGCAGCGCGGTGGACGGCACCGGCCCCAGCAGACGCAACACCGGATGCACCCAGTAGCCGATCCGCTGGGACCAGCCGATCGCCAGCCCGCTGATAAAACCGCAGCTGGTGCCCAGCAGCACCCCGAGCCCGAGCAGCCCCAGCGAATGCAGAAGGCTATCAAGCAGGCGCGGCCAGTCATCGTGCAGCACCTCAATCAGCGCCTGCGGCGGCGCGAAAAACGGCACCGGCAGAAACGCCGTCTTGGCCGTCAGTCCCTCCCACAGCGCAAAAAGCAGCGGCAGCAGCGCCAGCCACTTTCCGGCATGCTGCAGACGAGTCCCCCACTGCCGCCAGTAGCGGTAGCTCAGCGCCAGCAGCAACAGTCCGCCGCCAAGGGTGAACTGCGCCAGCGCCCACCCTTCGCTAAACGGCCAGCGCCGCCCGGCATCGGGCCAGGCCAGGGTAAACAGGCCGCCCAGCAACCATAGCGCGGCGGCAAGCCAGCCTTCCTTCCACCGCGGCCTGCCGCTTGCCGGGCGCGTCAGCACCCGTTCAGGCGAAAACGTTGACATAAATGCTCTCCGCAAACTGATGGGGATCGGTTCCCGGTTTAATGACCTGCACCCGCTGAAGATCCACGGCGTACTGGGTCAGCTCTTTGACAAACGCCTCGCCCACCGCATGATGGCCGTGCCCTTGGCCGTGGAGAATGCCGCTGACCTCCGCCTCATTGGTATTCAGCGCATGGGCGAGGAAGGATTGCGCCACGCTCTCCGGATGCGCGGCGGCATAGCTGTGCGCCTCAAGAATCGCCTGGGTGAGCGCGGCGGCGGCCGGTTTATGATCGCGCGCCAGGCTACCGCTGACCCCCAGTACGCAGCAGCTCAGGTTAGCGTAATCGCCGGTCATATTGCTGGCGATAAGCTGATATTTACCGGTTGCCAGCAGACGATAGCTGAAGGGTTCGCTGCCGCTGATGGCGGCAATTTCGCGTTTATCCAGCGCCACGCTGAGTAAATCTGCCGGATAGACTTTCCACTGCACATCGCTTATCGGATCGATGCCGTGGCGCTTAAGCAAGATGGCGAAGAAGTTTTTATCCGGCCCGGCCATATCGGTGACGCCGATGGTTTGCCCCTTCAGGCTCTCCAGGCCGCCGAACGGCGAGTTTTTCGCCGTCAGCAGGTTCAGGCAGCCGCCGTGGGTTCCGGCGGTGAGCTTCACGTCGAAGCCCTGCTCCAGCGCCTTCAGCCAGCGCAGCGCCATCCCGACGCCGGCGTCGGCCTTGCCGGTGGCAATCGCCTCCAGCAGCACGTCCGTCGAGTTGCCGAAGTTAACGAACTCCACGTCGAGATTGTATTTACTGAAGATCTTCTGCTGCTCCGCGACGGCAACCGGCGCCAGGCACACCGCGCTTTTGTTAATCGCCAGCTTGATTTTGTACGGCTGCGCCAGGCGCAGGGCCGGGTGTTCCTCACCGCTCGCCATGGCCGCCATATCGTGAGCCCAAAGGGGCAGAGAGGCCCCGGCCAGCGCAAGGCTGCCGGTCAAGCGTAAGAAACGACGGCGAGATGTCATCATGGCGACACCTCCGCATGGGCCTGCGCGGCAGGCACGCTAAAGCCGTTATCAAACGTCGGCGTCACGTCCAGCTTTGCGCGGATCAGCCCGTTGGCGAGGTAAAAGTCAGCCGTCGACTGCTGCTGAGCGACCGTCTTCGCGTCCAGACGCAGCCACTGCGACTGGCGATTGGCAAACTGCGCGCGGGCGATATCCGCCGGGAAACGAATAATTTCCCCCAGCGTTTTACCGTAGCTATCGAGATTGGCGTAGGCCCAGCGCTCGGCGCCGGCCAGGCGATTGAGGTAATCCTGCAGCGCCGCGCGCTTCTGCGGATCCTTAAGGGCATCATCGGTTGCCGCCAGGAAAGTGTTACCCGGCAGCAGCCCTTTGCCGCTGACCAGAATCTGCCCCTCGGCGGTCTTCACCAGCTGCGTGGTATAGGGCTCCCAGGTCGCCCAGGCGTCCACCGAACCGTTGAGCAGCGCCACTTTGGCGTCCACCGGACCGAGAAACACCCACTGCACCTCTTTCGGCGAAATTCCCGCCTGCTCCAGCGCTTTCAGCGCCACAAAGTGGCCAATCGACCCTTTACCGGTAGCGATGCGTTTGCCTTTTAAATCCGCGGCGCTTTTCAACGCGCTGCCGGGCGAGACCAGCACCGCGGTGCCGGCCGGGTTACTTTTATCGACGGCGATGGCTTTAACCGGCGCGCCGTTAGCCAGCGCGAACAGCAGCGGCGCATCGCCGATAATTCCCGCATCCACCGCCCCGGCGTTAAGCGCTTCCGCCAGCGGCGCGGCGGCCGGAAACTCGGCCCATTTAATCTCGTAAGGGAGATCCTGCAGGGCGTTGGCTGCCTCCAGCTGCGAACGCATGCCGCCTTTTTGATCGGCGATTCGCAGGGTGATTCGCTCCTGAGCCGCCGCATAGCCGCTCAGGGCCAGCAGCATAACCACCCCGGCTAAACCGGTAAAATTAAGTCTGCGCATATGAATTATCCTTATTTTTGAAAAGCGTGTTTGCCGGCCGCCAGCCACGCGCTGTCGCTCTGCGGGGTATGTACCCGCCCGCACAGCACGTTGCGATAGTGGCGTTCCAGAGGATTTTGCCGACTCAGGCCATGGTTGCCGGTCAGCTCCAGCGCCAGGTTCACCGCCTGAATGGCGTTGTCGGTAATCGTGACTTTCGCGAGATTCGCCTCAATGGCGGAAAAGCCCAGCTGCGCGGCCTTTTCCAGCAGAGTGCGATTGACCAATAGCCAGCCGTCAATCTGGCCGACTTTTTCCTGCACCCGCGGCAGGCTGGAAAGGGGTTGCCCAAGGCTGCCCGGAATACGCGTACCCAGCCACGTTACCAGCCAGTCGCGGGCGGCCCGCGCGATGCTGTCGTAAATCGCCGCCAGCAGCGCCGTATGGCGGTTGGCAAACAGACGAAACTGTTCCGCATCCGGCGCGGGAGGCGCATCGGCAGGCCACACGTCCACCGCGTGCTCTGCAGCCACCCGGACGTTGTTCAGCACCACTTCGTGGCTGCCGGTTGCCCGCATTCCGGCGTGATCCCAGCTGTTCACCACGGTAATGCCCTCACTGTCGCGGGGCACCAGCCAGGTGCCGACCAGCGGCGGAGCGTCGTCGCTGCGGCCCCAGATGGCCAGCCAGCTCAGCCCCTCAATACCGGTGGTATAGATTTTATGGCCGTTAATCTGCCACCCTTCCGCGCGGCGGGTCGCCACGGTTTGCGGCAGGCCGCCGCGCGCCGGGGAGCCCAGTTCCGGCTCCACGCGCAGGCTGTTGATCAAGCCTCCCCGCTCGACGGCATCGTGAAAAACCCGCTGGCGCAGCGGCTCGGACCAGTTCTCGTTTTCCGCCAGCCGCAGATGGTGCAGGTACTGCATGCAGACGATCAGCGCCGTCGCCGGTTCGCCCCAGGCGATGGCCGCAATGGCCTGCTGAAGCTCGGCTAAGCCGGCACCTGCCCCGCCGTACTGCTGCGGCACGGCGAGGCTTAAAAAACCGCGCTGGCGCAGACGGTCGATATTGTCGCGGGGAAAGTCGCCGCTGGCGTCGAGACTGGCCGCCTGCTCCGCCATCAGCTGGCGTACCTCCGTCAACCGCCGCGCCCAGTCATCGCTTGTCTGACCGATCACGAGGCGCGCTCCGCCACGGCGCGCAGGGCGGCTTTTTCGCGGGCGATCGGCAGCAGCGCTTTACCGTACTCCTGAGCATCGTTGAGCGGGTCAAATCCGCGGATCAGGAAGTTGCGCACGCCGAGGTCGTAGTAGTCGAGCAGCGCGTCGGCGACCTGTTCCGGGGTGCCCACCAGCGCGGTGGAGTTGTGGCCGCCGCCTACCAGCTGCGCGATCCCGGTCCACAGGCGTTTATCCACCACCTTGCCCTGCGCCGCCGTCGCCCGCAGACGCTGCGCCCCGACGCTGTCGGGCTTGGCTTTGAAACCGCCTCCGCTCTGCGCCGCCCGCTCGGTGGCTACGTGCAGGATATGCTCGGCTTTCTCCCAGGCCTCGGCTTCGGTCGCGGCGATAATCGGCCGGAACGAGACGCTGAAGTCGATTTCGCGCTGATGTTTCGCCGCCTCGGCCCGCACGCGCTGGATGGTTTCCGCGGTTTGCGCCAGCGACTCTCCCCACAGGGCGAAGACGTTGGCGTGCTTGCCGGCCACGGCGATGGCCGCTTCCGACGAACCGCCGAAATAGAGAGGGATATGCGGTTTTTGCAGCGGGCGAATGGCCGACCACGCCTGTTCCGCCTGATAAAAGTCATTGGTGATATCCACCGGCTGTTCGGCGGTCCATACCTTGCGGACGGTCTCAAGGAAGGCATCGGTACGCGCATAGCGCTGGTCGTGATCGAGGTAATCACCGTCGCGGCGCTGCTCGGCGTCATTGCCGCCGCTGATGATATGTACCGCCAGACGGCCGCCCAGCAGGTGTTCAAGGGTAGCGAACTTACGCGCGGCGAGGGTCGGCGAGACAAAACCGGGACGATGAGCCAACAGGAAGCCGATCTTTTGCGTCGACAGACCCGCCAGCGCGGTCACCAGGAATCCGTCGGGTTGATCGGACCAGTGGCCCACCAGCAGGCGGTCAAACCCGGCGGCCTCGTGGGTTTGCGCGAAACGCACGATGTAATCGCGGTCAAAAATCGGGCCGACCGGGGCGATGGTTTCCGACGACAGGCGGTGGCCGATCATGCCGAGAAATTGAATGCTCATGCAGAACTCCTTGTAGCAGGATAATGAGTGGGCCGCCGCGGCGGCGCGTTTTCATTACCCTATACACGGGCTCTTAATGAACAAAATGCATTTTTATCATATCTTAATATGCGAGATAAGCATTTATAAAAATTATATATACGTTTCAGCCAGATACGTTTAGCTGCTGAACGACTTTGCCGGCGAAAAAAGTCAGCGGCTGGCTCAGATTGGCCAGATTCTGCGCGTGAACCAGCCACAGATGCACCTCGGGCTGGAAATCCGCCAGCGTCAATACCGTCACCTCGTCGCGCCACGGGCTGGCGGCCAGCGCGGCGCGCGGCACCAGGCCAAGCCCCAGCCCCTGCGCCACGAGGCTGATTTGCAGCTGGGCGCCCGCGGTCTCGACATTCAGCGCCAGACGCAGCCCCTGGGACTGCAGCTCGCGGATCAGCCCGGCCCGCAGGCCGCAGCCGTCGGGATTGAGCACCCAGCCTTTTTCCGCGCAGTCGCGCAGCGCCCCGGCGTGAAGACGCCAGCTTTTAGCCGCAATCACCACAATATCCAGCGGGCACAGCAGGCGCCCGCCGTAGCCCTCAGCAAAGCGTTGCTGTTCCGGCCCCATCGCCAGCACGCCGTCCAGCTCGACGCTTTCAAGGCGCTTTTGCAGCAGCCCGCTCCAGCCGCAGGTCACCTGCGGTCGCAGGGCGGGAAACTGCTGGCGCAGCGCGCTCAGCGCCGGCTGCAGGGCAATTTCCGCCACGCTCTGCGGGACCCCGAGACGCAGGATACCGTGCGGCTCGGCCTCGGGGTCGAGCAGGCCGTACAGCTTTTTGGTCTCCCGCTTGATGCTCAGGCACTGCTCGTAAACCCGGTGCCCGGCGGCGGTCAGGGTGAGCGGCCGGGTCTGACGCTCCAGCAGCGTTACGTTGAGGGTTTGCTCAAGACGCTGCAGACGACGGGTAATCGCCGATTGGGTAATACCGAGATATTCCGCGGCCTGGTTAAGCGAGGAGAACTGCACGGTGGCCAGCAGTGCGTCAATGTCGTCGATGCGCATAGCGTCCTTAAAGCCTGGCCCATCAGAGCTATTTTGCTTGCCATTTTGAACCTGGGCAGTGCTCAGACAAAACTCATAGAGTTTTGAACGCCTTCAGGGCGGCCCGAAGGGGGAGCGTAGCGAATAATCCTCACGTACTACGTGTACGCTCCGGTTCTTCCGCGCTGGCCGTGTTCAAACTGTCTACGCCAATGACGCTTGATGGGTAGGCTATCAATGTTATTTTTGCATATTAATATATGCTGAAATTGCATTTTAATTATATTAACGCCTTTGCTAGCGTAAAGACCAGTCCCGACAACAGGAAGCGACCATGACCGCACCGCGAGTGGAAAAATTACGCCAGTTTATTCAAGACCTTGATGCCCTGCATCGCGAATTTACCGATGAACAGCCCCTGCTCGACGCCGTGGCCCTGCGCCTGGCCGCGCTGGTGAAAAAGGATGACTGGCTGCCGGAGGAGTACACCCTGCCGCATCCCCACCACTATCAGCAGTATCTGCTGCATGCCGATTCCGGACAGCGTTTTTCCATTGTCAGCTTCGTCTGGGGGCCGGGGCAATCGACGCCGATTCACGATCATCGGGTGTGGGGCGCCATCGGCATGCTGCGGGGCGCGGAGGAGAATCAGCGCTACCGCCTGGACGAGCGCGGCCAGCCGGTGGTCAGCGGCCTTGCTGAACGCCTTTCCCCAGGCGAAGTGGAAAAAGTCTCTTCGCGCGACGGCGATATTCACCGGGTGAGCAACGCTCTCGCGGATAGCGTCTCGATCAGTATTCACGTTTACGGCGGCAATATCGGCGGCGTCAGGCGAGCGGTTTATACCCCGGAAGGCCTCGTCAAACCTTTTGTCTCCGGCTACTCCAACCGCCACTTACCCAATATCTGGGATCTCTCAAAGGATAATTAATATGCCCACCTGTTCTTATCGCCCGGCCGCCCAGCTGCGCCAGGCGCTGCTTGACGGCGCCGAGCTGGCGCTGATCGACGTTCGCGAAGAGGCCGACTTTGCCCGCAGCCATCCGCTGTTTGCCGCTAATCTGCCGCTCAGCAAGCTGGAGCTGGATATTTTTCGGCGCGTGCCGCGCCTGACGACGCCGATTACCGTCTATGACGGCGGCGAAGGTCTGGCGGAGCGGGCCGTCGAGCGCCTGCAGAGCTGGGGCTACGAAGATGTCGCCCTGCTGGAAGGCGGCCTGCCGGGGTGGCAGCGCAGCGGCGGAGAGCTGTTCCAGGATGTGAATTCGCCGAGCAAAGCGTTCGGCGAGCTGGTGGAGAGCGAGCGGCATACCCCCTCGCTGAGCGCCGGGGAAGTGCAGGCGCTGCTCGATGGTCAACAGGAGGTGGTTGTCGTCGACGCGCGCCGTTTCGATGAGTATCACACCATGAATATTCCCGGCAGCATCAGCGTGCCCGGCGGGGAGCTGGCGCTGCGCATTGAGGGCCTGATTCCGTCATCGCAGGCGACGGTGATCGTCAACTGCGCGGGGCGCACGCGCAGTATTATCGGCACGCAGTCGCTGCGCAATGCCGGTTTGCCCAATCCGGTCTACGCGCTGCGCAACGGTACCATCGGCTGGACCTTAGCCGGGTTTGACCTTGAGCGCGGCCAGCAGCGGCGTTATGACGCCGATTTTCGCGCCCCAGCCGAACGCGCGGCGGCGGTGAGGCAGCTGGCGGAGCGCGCCGGCGTCGCCTTTATAGACAGCCCAACCCTTCAGCGCTGGCTGCGGCAGCCCGCCCGCACCACTTACCTGTTCGACGTCCGCAGCCCGGAGGAGTACGCCGCAGGCCATCTGCCGCTGAGCGTTAGCGCGCCCGGCGGGCAGCTGGTGCAGGAAACCGACCATTTCGCCAGCGTGCGCGGGGCGCGCATTGTGCTGATTGCCGATGACGAGATACGCGCGCCGATAACGGCGTCCTGGCTGGCGCAGATGGGGTGGGAAGTGGCGGTATTACGCGATGCGCGCGCGGAAGATTTTAGCGAGCGCGGTACCCCCGCAGGCCGCGTACCGCCGGGTCCGCAGGCGGAGGAGATTGCCCCGCATCAGCTGGCGGCACAGCTGAGGGAGCCGGGAACCGTGGTGCTGGACTTTACCACCAGCGCCAACTACGTCGCCCGGCATATTCCCGGCGCTTACTGGCTGGTGCGTTCACAGCTGCGCCAGGCGCTGGAGGTGCTGCCTTCCGCCGAGCGTTACGTTGTCACCTGCGGCAGCAGCCTGCTGGCCCGCTACGCGGTGCCTGAGGTTGCGGCGTTAACCGGTAAACCGGTGCAGCTGCTGAGCGGCGGCACGCTGGCGTGGATTGACGCCGGGCTGGAGCTGGAGCATGGCGAGACGCATCTGGCGACACCGCGCAGCGATCGCTATCAGCGCCCGTATGAAGGTACCGATAACTCACCCGCGGCAATGCAGGCCTACCTCGATTGGGAGTTCGGCCTGGTTGAACAGCTGAAGCGCGATGGCACGCACGGGTTTAAAGTATTGTGATGTCCCCCGCTCGCGCTGCGCTTAGCGGGGCTACGGGCTCACTGCCGTCTGCCATACCGTAGCCCGGACTGATGCGCAGCATCACCTCCGGGAAATTATGCCGCACTGCGCTCTGCTCCCGGGGGCGGCGCAAGCGCCT
>NZ_JBEAFH010000077.1:0-27618 GCF_040061575.1 Klebsiella sp. CB_Kp196 | reverse complement strand
CCGCTCAGACTTCCCCCGGTCGCGCTGCGCTTACCGGGGCTACAGGTTCACCGCCATTTGCCGTTTTGTAGCCCGGGCAAGGCGCTTGCGCCGCGGCCCGGGGAAATAGCACCGCGCCTGCTCAGACTTCCCCCGGTCGCGCTGCGCTTACCGGGGCTACAATTCCATGCGATTTTTACGCCACCCCCAGCAGCCATTTCTGCGCGGGCGTCAGGCGGCTGGCGGTTTCCGGCGTCAGCCAGCGCTGCTGATCCTGCTGCGCGGTATCCGCTCTGTCGATATATAAGCCGTGCAGCACGCGCCTTCTGCTGCCGACGCGGTTGCGCGTCCCGCCGTGCCAGGCGTGGGCGTTATAAATCATCACGCTGCCCGCCGGCGCGGCGAACACCACCTCATCAGGATGCGCCAGCTCCGGGTCATCCAGCACCGCTTCCGGCAGCTCCGGACGCAAATGGGTGCCGGGAATAATGCGCGGCGCGCCGTTTTCAGCGCTCAGATCATCGATAGCCCAGATGGTATTCACCAGATGCACTTTCGGAAAATCGTGACGCGGCTTTTTCCAGTCCGCATGCAGCGGCTGATGGCCGCCGTTGAACAACGCTTCCCGCGCGTTCAGGCTGGAGACTTTAAAATCCCCCTGAAAAACATGCCGACAGGCGGAGAGAATCAGCGGATGGGACCAGACCTTTTCCCAAATCGCGCCTTTGTTAATCAGGTTGGCGATGCGGGTTGCCGTCGCTTCCTGGTGGTGCTCGATCGCCAGATTATCGCCCTCTCTCTCGACGATGGCGTCGATAAGCGCGCGCATCGCCGCCAGCCACTCCGCGTCCGCCACGTTATGCACGACGGTGTAGCCCAGGGTATCCAGCTCCTGTTTCATTGCCGGGCTCAGCGCAACGTTCGCCCCCAGCGCATCCAGATAAACCGCAGATTGTTGTTCCATATTTATATTCCTTAACTTATCGATAACACAAAACAAACTCTAATCGGCGGCGGGCGGGAATACATGAGGGCAAAACTACGAAAAACTGGACGAGCGTACGCGGCAGGGAAAAGTGTGATGGCCATCAAAATCCAGCTTTTTCCCCCTTCCTGCAGGGCAATCATTAGCCAAGCCGCCTGACACAGAACAAGCCTGTGCAGATAAAATAGATTATAATCAACAGGATAATTGCTCTCTTCTAAGGCATACGGAATGATTGACGATCTGGCGGATATTTTAAATCGTTTAGTAAATCAGAAAGATAATCTGCACGTCAGGTTCCCCGACCCGGATATCTCCGAGCCCGAGCTGGCGTTTAAGGTGCCCTTCCCACGGCTGGAAATTGTGCTTGAGGGTGAGCTTAAGGAGAGCGGGCTGCCGCTGTCGGAGACAATGCTCTCCGCCTCGCAGGTGCTCTACGTTCAGGCGGGTAAATGGACGCTGCCGGAATGGACCGCGCCGGCGTCGACGTTAAGCATTCTGTTTGGTCGCCAGAAGCTCGGGTTTTGCGTTCAGCACTGGGACGGCAAGCAGCTGCGCACGGAAAAGCAGAACGTCGCCCGCCTCGGACCGCGCGTGGGCTCCTACCTGCTGCTGTCGCTCAATGAAATCTGCCTGCAGCCGGACCCGGTAACCGCCAGGCTGGTGGTCGCGGCCCTGTTGAGCCACTGCCTTGAGCAGCTGGTCGGGCTGGAGATGCGCGTCAGCCGCAGCCGCGATCTGTTTCTGGCGGTACAGGATTATCTCGAAGAGCATCTCACCCAGCCGCTGACCCGCGAGTCGGTAGCGAAGCGTTTTCATATTACGCCCAACTACCTGTCGCATATATTTCAGAAATCCGGCTCCGTCGGTTTTAATGAGTTTCTCACCAGCGTCCGCCTGGAAAAGGCGAAAAAGATGCTGCGCGGCTACGACCTCAAGGTCAAAGAGATCGCCCACAACTGCGGTTTTGTCGACAGCAACTATTTCTGCCGGGTGTTTAAACGCTACACCGAGCGCTCGCCTTCCGAATATCGTCGCCACTGCCGCAGCGCGCAGCAGGGATAGTTCACGCGGCCCATTCAACCCGTCCGCGGCCGTTATTTTTCGCCTTATAGAGCGCGTCATCGACCTTTTTAATAAACAGGTTCTGCGGCTCGTCTTTATGGCGCAGACCGACGCCAATGCTGATCGACAGCGGGTTATCGTGGTTGATCAAGATCGCGCGGGCGTTTTGCAAAATCGACTGCGCCAGTTCATCCACTTCCTGCGCCGACAGGCCATCGACAATAATGGCAAACTCTTCTCCGCCAATCCTCGAAGGCAACACCTTATCGCTGGTAAGCTTCGCCAGCTGTTTGCCAAGGGCAAACAGCACTTCGTCCCCCACCAGATGTCCCCAGGTGTCATTAATTTTCTTGAAGTAGTCGATATCCACAATCATCAGCGCCAGCCTGCGCCCCTCCTTCTCGCGGATGGTGTCGATAAAAAAGCGACGGTTGGGCAGCTGGGTCAGCTCATCCTTGAGCGATTGCGAACGCGCGTCGACGTACAGGAGATTGATGCGCTCAATAATTTTGTAGACCCCGACCGCGCTCAGCAGCATGCCGGACAGGCGCAGCAGATCTTCGCAGTAGTACCCCATCCAGCGCGGCTGGTGGAATATTTCGTCCATCAGATCGAAAGTGCCCCCGGCAATCCACAGCAGCAGGCCGTAGCGTACCCAGTTAACCGCCACGTGGTTCATCCGCACCTTGGTCGAACTCCAGAGCATAAACAGCAGAAATAGCAGCGCCAGCAGATCGATATACATCCCTGGATTGGTCAAAATTTCGCGCCACGGCCCCAGCGGCGGCGAGACGAACGCGCACAGGCTCGATACGACGACGATCGCCAGCATTGCCGGAAGAATATGCGTTCGAGAGATAGAGGAAGAGGGTTGAATATGGATGTTTTTTTCGCGTTCGGGCATGGTCAGGTCTCATTACAGCGCGGCTTGCCGGGTTTTTAGCATAACAGCGCAGAGCGTTTGCGCGAACTGTAAAGGTGCGATGCCGGGCGACGGGCGCGGATTTCCTGGTCCGCCGCAGACTCAGCCTCAAGGCTATCTCGAACTATCAGCTTCAACGTTAACGCTGACGTTCAGTCTCTTCGCCTCCATGGTTATTATCTTCCGGGCAAGGGCCCTGTCGCCGCCGTGCACCCGATCTATCAGCGTCTGGACGATTGTCATCATAAGAAAGTGCTGATTAGCCGGACAGAAATCGGTCATATCAATCCCGCAATCCGCCAGCTGCTGGTGCGCATCGCGCTCTGTCTGCTCAATGGTTTCAATCACTTTCTCTTTCATATGCTCGATACGCGCAAAAACCACGCGATTAATGATTTCGATTTGCTCAGGCGTAAAATTTTTTTCCATCATTATGCTCTCGTCAAAGTATAAGGTTCTTAATTAGCTGACCAGCCTCAGCTCTCTCGCCACAATCCTTTTAAACTCTTCACAATGCCTATGCTCCGGCTGCGTGCAGCGTACTTCAGCCCGCATTGGGCTTCGGCATTGCGGCGTCGCAAACACCTCGCCCGTGGCTGGCTCGCTTGCTAAGCGTGCTCACACATCTGGCCTGGGGATTCGGGCTCTATATCGCGGCACTGGCTATCAGAGCGTGGGGATAATAGCTTAGCAGCCCGTCGGGGGTCAGAATGAGGCTAACTGACCCTTCACGCCAGGAGAATATCGTGTGGGTCACTCACCCAACACACCGTTACTTTTTTGCCGCTGTAGCTGATTATGTTTCTCAAGCTCATATTCAATGAATGCATCTATCATGGACCGATACACTTTCTCAATAATCACTTCGGGTAACCCTGCGGCAGCCGCCTTTTCGCGAACCCGATCAATAACCTGCTGCACGCGCGCGGGAGCACGAACGGCGGAGTGGTCAGTTTTGAATGCGGCAGCGGCTTTAACGCACTCAGCACGTTGAGCAATCAGGCTAACCAGTTCGCTATCAATCGAATCGATCTGGCTTCTGACATCGGCAAGGGTGGAAAACGTCATCACTTTGAACCTTTAAACTAGTACAATGGCTCAGAATAATATCTCAAATTTCGCCAGATTCCAGCCCTGCGTTTATTCAGAAAGCGCTGGTACGCATAGCCGCATAGAGGGAGCAGAGCTCCTGCAGGCTTTTGGTTCCCATGCGCTTCATCAGCCGGGTACGCTGGACGCTGACCGTGGACGGGCTGACCCCGCGGATACGGGCAATATCATCCAGAGAATGGCCGCGTAAACTGAGCCTCATGATCTGTTGCTCGGCATGGGTAAAATTAAACGTATCGGGCAGATAAGCAACGCTCTGGTTCTGGGCCGATAACAGGCCCATCACTTTTAACGCCTGACGCAGCTCTTCGACCGTCAACCTCTCTGACAAACAGAGCTTTAACAGGCCCGGAAACAGCCGGTTGATGGTCTCAAAATGGCGCTCAGAGGTGATGAAGATGGCGTAGTGCTCCGGCGGATGGCGAAAGAACAAAGCATATATCTCCTGGATATCCATCCCGCAGGTGACATACACGCAGTTGCTTAACCCGGCATCCGCGCCATCGCTCAGCTCCTGCACTATATTCTCAACGCCAGAAATAAATACACGATCCTTTCCATGAATAGTCATCTTGAAGTCCCGAGGTTACCGTCTTTTATTATCCTTCCATATGGATGCTTTTCTGAGAGTGTTATGTCGTCAGTCTGGCAGATCAATACCGCCCTCTTTTCCGTTTAGCTTTCGTTTAGCTTAAAGGGATTGGCAGTACTGGCTTCGGTTTAACCATTGAAACCATCGAACTATTTTTAAGTTTTAACAAACTGAGCGCTTAAAAATATAGGAATAAGATTACCGTCAATTCACAAAAAATCCTTATATTCGCAAATAAAAACGCAAAATAAACCCAAAGAAACCACTCAACCAGCTGATTTAAAAGAATAATTAATTATTAGGATTATCTTTATAAATGACATAAAAAATATTTACCCTCTATTTTTAATATTCAGATCTCGATCTCAAAACACCATTTCATTTTGTGTAAAAGTAATTTTCAATAAAATTACAGACAGTACTAATTAGTCATCACCAGGGAATAAAGAATAATGTGTGGTGAATCCCCCTAAGCGGCGGGGTCATGCTGAATTGAGGAATGCCCTCATCGACGTTTCGTTTTTATAGACGAATCAGGAAGTCAGCGCCTGATTCACCGGGAGGCACCCGGCACCACACTACCATCTAATAATTTCATTTGTATCGTTCTGCCTGCTTTACGGCAGGTAATTTCTTGTACCTTTGGAAAATAAAAAAAGTAGAGGCACCCTATGTTTCGTTCCTTATTATTAGTCACGATCCCTTTTATCAGTATTGCTGCCCACGCGGTGACATTTGATTATCGTCATGAAACCAATGACAAAGCCGGCAATAATCATAAAGACAGACTGCTGATGTCTCACCGTTTTGCCAATGGCTTTGGCCTGTCGCTGGAAGGGAAATGGAAAGGTTCGCAGGATAAAAATAAAGCCTATGATGAAACCGTGAGTAACGGCACCGAAGTGGTGGCGAGCTATGTGCATAAAATAAATAAAACCTTCCAGATTGAGCCCGGCTTCTCTCTGGATACCAGTTCGTCCTCAAACAACTATCGTCCCTACCTGCGCGGTAAAGCGAATCTGACCGACGATGTCAGCGCCTCATTGCGCTACCGACCTTACTACAAGCGCAATTCAGGCAATATCGGCACGTCTAAAGACACCTCGGAGAACGGCTATAATCTGACCAGCGTTCTTTCCTGGAAATTCCTCAAAGATTATCAGCTCGATTATGAACTGGACTATAAAAAAGCCAACTCCGCGGGGGTTATTTTAGCGGATAACGAAAGCTATGACTGGACCCATGATTTTAAGCTAACCTATAAATTTGATAAAAACTGGTCTCCTTATATGGCCATCGGCAACGTTTCCGGCAGTAAAACCACCGATGAACGCCAAACGCGTTATCGCGTTGGTGTGAAATACTCCTTCTGATAACTTCCTGTCAGCCAGATAATAAATAAGGGTTTTATTAAACCCTTATTTTCATTAAGAGGATAATAATGAAGATTGCAAAAATCACCCTGGCATTGGGCGCTCTGAGTCTCTTCTCACTGAGTGCTGGCGCCCAGGAGAACGCGCGCCTGAGCAGCGTAAAGCAGTTCGCTGACGTCGTGCTGGATAAAGCGGGAGATCGGTACGGCCATCACTCTCCTCTGCTGGCCAATGGCGTGGATCCTCGCACCGGCAAGCAAATGGAATGGGTCTTTCCGGACGGTAAAGTGACCGTGCTGTCGAACTTCTCGGCCCAGCAAAACTTGATGCGGGTGCTGGTAGGGTTAAGCAACCTGACCGGCGAAGCAAAGTATAAGCAGCGGGTCGCGGAGAATATTCGCTACTACTTTGACCACTATCAGGACGCCAGCGGGCTACTGCTGTGGGGAGGCCATCGCTTTGTTGATTTGAAAACGCTGCAGCCTCAAGGCCCGAGCGAAAAGGAGATGGTCCATGAACTTAAGAACGCGTATCCCTATTACGACATGATGTTTGCCGTCGATGACAAGGCCACCGCGCGCTTTATCAAGGCTTTCTGGAACGCTCATGTTTACGACTGGAAAACGCTGGAAACCAGCCGTCACGGGGAGTACGGCAAAGCGATGGGCGCGCTCTGGCAAAGTGATTTTGTCCAACAGCCGCCTTTTTTCGCCACCAAGGGCCTGAGCTTTCTCAATGCCGGCAACGACCTTATCTACTCCGCATCGCTGCTCTATCAATACGATGGTGACGCTGGCGCGCTGACGTGGGCGAAGCGTCTGGCCGAACAGTACGTTCTGCCGCGAGATAAGAAGACCGGGCTGGGCGTCTACCAGTTTACCCAACCGCTAAAACGCGCCGACACCACCGATGACAGCGACACGCATTCGAAATACGGCGACCGCGCGCAGCGTCAGTTTGGCCCCGAACTGGGCCCGGACGCGCTGGAGGGCAATATGCTGCTGAAGGGCCGGACCAGCACGCTCTACTCAGAAAATGCGCTGATGCAGCTTGCCCTGGCAAAATCGCTCGGCAAAGACGGTGACGATCTCAAAAAATGGACCCTTGATGGCCTCAAGGCCTTCGCGACCTACGCTTACGATGAGCAGAACAATACCTTCCGCCCGATGCTGGCCAACGGTACGGATCTCTCCGGCTATGCGTTAAAACGCGATGGCTATTATGGGAAAAAAGGCACGGTGCTCAAAGCCTATCCGGCGGGAAATGAATTTCTTCTCTCCTACGCCCGCGCCTGGACGCTTGAACCGGATCGTGCCATCTGGAAAGTCGCCCGCGGCATCGCGAAAGGCCAGGGTTTAGGCGATATCGGTGAACCCGGCGGCGCAAGCCGCAGGCTGAATAGCCAAACGGAAAACCATCAGCCGTATGCGATTTTCGCGCTTATCGACCTGTGGCAGGCCACCGGGCAGCAGGACTATTTGACGCTGGCGGATCGCATCGGCGCAAACATCATCAACAAGCAGCGCCTCAACGGCTTTTTTGTCGATGATCCTGAGGCCGAATATGCCAGTATCGATAGTATTGCCCCCTATGCGCTTCTCGCCCTGGAAGCCGCCTTCCGCAACACGCCGGACGCGGTGGCGCCGTTCCTGAACGGCGCGGGATTCACCGAGGGTGCTTATCGGCTGGCTGACGGGACGGTTCGCTACTCCACCCGAGATGACGAGCTGTTCAGGCTCAGACCCGGCGAACAGCTCAAACCGAACGGCAAAAGATAAAACAGGCCCCCACCGTGGTGGGGGTTGCGCTATGCCCGGTTTACCTGAAGCGAAACGATAGCCGCTACTTCCCGGCATCCAGCGCCGACACCGCGCGTGAATAGGCCGCTATCGCCAGCGCCACATCGTCGGCGGTGACCGACTCGGCGGGATGATGGCTGATGCCGCCTTTGCAGCGCACAAATAGCATCGCTGACGGCCAGCGTTCGGCCATGGCGATGGCATCATGCCCGGCGCCGCTCGGCAGCGTCAGCGAACGCCCCTGCACCGCCTGCACCGCCTCGCTCAGTACCTGCTGCAATCCGCTATCGCAGGCGGTGGCGGCAATACGGTAAAACTCTTCGGCGCTGAACCGCAGCTGGCGACGAGAAGCAATGGCCTGCGCCTCATTCAGCAACGTATCCAGCAGCGCATCCAGCGGCTGGTCGTGCGGCCCGCGAATATCCAGGGTCAGCGTAACGTCGCCGGGTATCACGTTAACCGCGCCGGGCGCGCAGCGCAGCGTACCCACCGTGGCGACCCGGTTTCCGCCCTGCTCGCGGGTCAGAATCTCTACCCGCACCATCCACTCGGCGGCGGCGGCCAGCGCATCTTTCCGATGACTCATCGGCACGGTCCCGGCGTGCCCCGCCTCGCCGGTAAAGCGGCAGTTCAGGCGACGCGCGCCGTTGATCGCCTCGACCACCCCCAGCGCCAGCCCTTCCTGCTCGAGGCACGGCCCCTGCTCGATATGCAGTTCCAGGTAGGCGGCAATCTCCTCCGGGCGGCGGGCGGCAAGATGAATGCGCGCCGGATCCAGCCCCGCCAGCACCATCGCCTGCGCCACGCTGACGCCGTCGGCATCGGTCTGCGCCAGCCAGCTCTCGGGCCAGGTACCGGTTATCCCGCGGCTGCCGAGCAGCGTAATACCAAAGCGCGTCCCCTCTTCATCGCAAAAGCCGACAATCTCAATGGCCTGTTTCAGCCTCCGCCCCTGTTGATGCAGACCGTGCACCACTTCGATCGCCGCCAGGACGCCGAGCATCCCGTCGTAGCGCCCGGCGTTGCGCACCGTATCAAGGTGCGACCCCAGCAGGATGGCGGGCGCTCCCTCCTGCTCTCCCTCGTAGCGGCCGCAAATATTGCCGACGCTGTCCTGCCAGACGGTCATTCCGGCCTGGGTCATCCACCGCGCCGCCCGCTGGTTGGCCTCGAGATGCTGTGGGGAGAGATAAACCCGGGTCAGGGCATCCGGCGTTTCGCTGATCGCGGCCAGCTCATCGGCGCGGGCCATCACCCGCGCCGCGGCCTGCTGCATTTCCGCCTGCTGGCGTTGTGCTGGACTCATTGGGCGCTCTCGCTGCGATAGTGATCCCACGCGGCCTGCATCGCCGCGCCCTGAGTGGTGGGGAATTTGAGAAAGTTCAGCACCGACTCCAGCGCGCTGAGCGTGGTCATCACGCAGTCTTTACGCGCGTTGTACCCCATGGTGCCGATCCGCCACACTTTGCCGTGCAGCGGGCCGAACGAGGTACCGATTTCAATACCGAAATCTTCCAGCATCAGCTTGCGCGCCTGGTCGCCGTTGATACCCTGCGGGATAACGACGCCCAGCACGTTGTTCATCTTATGTTTCAGGTCGCCGAAGGTCTCCAGCCCCATCGCCTGAATGCCTTTGGCCAGCGCGTCGCCGTGCAGCTTATGGCGGGCAATGCCGTTATCCAGCCCCTCCTGGAGGATCAGCCGTGCGCATTCGCGGGCGCCGAACAGCGCGGTAGTGGCCTCGGTATGATGGTTAAGGCGCTCCGGCCCCCAGTAGTCCATCACCATGCCGAGGTCGAAATAGTTGGAGTAGATCATCTCCTCGTCGCCGTCGCGGTGGGCATCGGTGCGAATCCCCTCTTCCACGCATTTGCGGCGGCGAATCGCCTCTTCCATGCGCGCGCTGAGGGTAATCGGCGAGGTGCCGGACGGGCCGCCAAGGCATTTTTGCATCCCAGCCGAGACCGCATCCAGCCCCCAGGCGTCGGTTTCCAGCGGGTTACCGCCCAGCGAAGCGGTGGCGTCGGTGTAAAACAGTACATCATAGCGGCGGCAGATATCCCCCAGCTCCGCCAGCGGCTGCAGCATCGTGGTGGAGGTGTCGCCCTGCACCGTCAGCAGCAGGCGCGGACGAATACGTTTGATGGCATCCTCCACCTGGTCCGGGGTAAACACCTCACCCCAGGGCACTTCAATGGTGTGCACTTCCGCCCGGCAGCGGCGGGCGATTTCGCACAGCAGATGGCCGAAGCGGCCAAACACCGGCACCAGCACCTTGTCCCCCGGCCGAATAGCCGAAACCAGGATCGCCTCAATCCCGGCCCTTGAGGTTCCGTCCACCAGCATCGTCCAGCGGTTTTCGGTACGAAATACGCCGCGGTACAGCGCCATCACTTCGTTCATATAGTGGGTCATCGCCGGGTCGTACTGGCCGATCAGCTGGCTCGACATGGCGCGCAGCACGCGCGGGTCGGCGTTAATCGGGCCGGGCCCCATCAGCAGGCGCGACGGCGGATTGAGTTGCGGAAACTGAGTGATATCCATCTTTAAGTCCTTATTGATTGAGGCCGCGCACGGAGGAAATAAACTGCTTCAGTTCGCTGGTCTGCGGGTTGGCGAACAGCGTTTTGCTGTCGCCCTGCTCCCAGACCCTTCCCTGATGCATAAACACGACGCGGTCGCCCACTTCGCGGGCAAAATTCATTTCATGGGTCACGAGAATCAGCGTCATGCCCTCCGCCGCCAGCTGCTCCAGCACCTTAAGCACTTCGCCAACCAGCTCCGGATCCAGCGCCGAGGTGATCTCGTCACAGAGTAAAACTTTTGGCGACATCGCCAGCGCACGGGCAATCGCCACGCGCTGCTGCTGGCCGCCGGAGAGACTCGACGGGTAGTAATCGAGCCGGTCGCCCAATCCGACCTTTTCCAGCATCCGCTGGGCCAGTTCACGGCACTCGGCGGCGCTCTTCTTCAGCACCCGACGCGGCGCCAGCATCACGTTTTCCAGCGCCGTCATATGCGGAAACAGGTTAAAACTCTGGAACACCATGCCGATAGAGCGGCTGATCTCCCGCGCCTGCGAGTCGCGGTCGGTAATGGTCATCCCGCCGAGCTTAATGCTGCCTTCCTGATAGCCTTCCAGGCCGTTGATGCAGCGCAGCAGCGTGCTTTTGCCCGACCCGCTGCGGCCGATAATCGAGATCACTTCGCCCATATCGATATCCAGATCGACGCCCTTGAGCACGTGGTTATCGCCGTAGTACTTCTGCATCTGATTAATGGTGATGAGAGGCATTGAATTTGTTCTCCAGATGACGGCTGTAGCGGGACAGCGGGTAACACAGAATGAAATAGCCCAGCGCCACCAGCGCAAAGACTTTAAACGGCTGATACGTCACGTTGGTCAGCATTGTTCCCGCTTTGGTCAGCTCGACGAAGCCGATAATCGACGCCAGCGCGGTACCCTTGATCACCTGCACGGCAAACCCCACCGTCGGGGCGATGGCGATCCGCAGCGCCTGCGGGGCGACGACCCGATACAGCGTCTGGCCAAAGCTCAGCCCCAGACAGCGCGAGGCTTCCCACTGCCCTTTTGGCAGGGCGCGGATGCTGCCAAACCAGATATCGAGCAAAAAGGCGCTGGTATACAGCGTCAGCGCCAGCGACGCCGCGGTCCACGCCGAAACGTCGATGCCGAACAGCGCCACGCCGAAAAAGGCGAGAAACAGCTGCATCAGCAGCGGCGTCCCCTGAAACAGTTCGACATAGCCGCGGATCAGGCGTTTTACCTGACGCCCGCCGGTCATGCGCAGCAGCAGGAGCGGCAGCGTGACCAGCGCGCCGCCGAGAAACGCCACCAGCGACAGCAGCACCGTCCAGCGCCCGGCCAGCAGCAGATTGCGGACAATGTCCCAATCGGTAAAGGTGGTCATCATGCCTGCACCCCCAGCCATTTACGTCCCGCCGCCATCAGCAGCTGACGCATCGTTATCGACAGCGCTAAATAAATCCCCGTCGTCACCAGATAGACCTCAAAACTGAGGAAGGTGCGCGACTGAATCAGGTTAGCGGCAAAGGTCAGCTCTTCATAAGAGACCTGCGACACCACCGATGAACCGAGCATGACGATGATGCACTGGCTCACCAGCGCCGGATAAATGCGCTGCAGCGCGGGGGGCAGAATGACCTGAATAAAGGTCTGCGTCCGGGTCAGCCCCAGTACGCGCCCCGCTTCCCACTGACCTTTCGGCGTCACCTGAATCCCGGCGCGCACGATCTCGGTACTGTAGGCCCCAAGATTGACCACCATCGCCAGCAGCGCGGCCTCGCCCGCCGTCATCTTCAGCCCCAGATTCGGTAAGCCGAAGACGATAAAAAACAGCTGTACCACAAACGGCGTGTTGCGAATCAGTTCGACATACCCGCCCCAAATCCGGCTGAACCACGTGGGTCGCCCGCTGCGGATGGCGGCGCCGAAGATGCCAATCGTCAGGCCACCTATCGTCGCCAGCACCGTCAGCTGAATGGTCACCCACAGCCCCGCCAGCAGCTCCGGCCAGTGCGGCCAGAGCGCAGAAAAATGAAGTTGCTCCGTCATGCCCGGACCTTACGCGCCGAGGCTGGCAGGCAGCGGCGCTTTCAGCCACTTCTCAGACAAACCGTTCAGGGTGCCGTCTTTTACGCCCTGCTCAATCAGCGCATCCACTTTCGCCTTCAGGGCCGGTTGGTTCTTTTTCAGGCCGATAAAGCACGGCGAATCCTTCAGCATAAAGCTCGGCACTGGGGCTTTGTCGGCGTTCTGCCGGGAGATGGCCGCCACCACCAGATTGCCGGTCGCGACGTACTGCACCTGGCCGGAGAGATACGCCGACAGCGTGGTGTTGTTATCTTCGTAGCGCTTAATCTGCGCCTCTTTCGGCGCCACGCTGGTCAGCACCATATCTTCCACCGCGCCGCGGGTCACGCCCACGCTTTTACCGCTCAGCGCCGCCGGGTCTTTCAGCTCCGCGCCTTTCGGGCCAAATACGCCGAGGAAGAACGGCGCATAGGCGCGGCTAAAGTCGATCACCTTCTCGCGCTCGGCGTTTTTACCGAGGCTGGAAATCACCAGGTCCACCTTATCGGTTTGCAGATAAGGCACGCGGTTGGCGCTGGTCACCGGCACCAGCTGCAGCTTGAGCTTCATCTCTTTGGCGAGATAGCGCGCCATATCGATGTCGTAGCCCTGCGGCTGAAGGTCGGTGCCTACCGAGCCAAACGGCGGGAAATCCTGCGGCACCGCAATGCGGATCGTGCCGCGCTTTTCAATATCCTGGAGCTGGTCAGCTTTCGCCGCCGGGAGGTTGGTTAACAGACAAGCGGCCCCGGCCAGTGCGATCAACAGTTTCTTCATGATGTTTACCCGTTACGTTAGCATGAAACAAAAGATTCTTTGAAGTCAGTTTTGCAACTAATGTGCCAGATAAAGCGCTGCGCATCGGGTTAGCCCGCCGTTTGGCTAAACGAACGTAAAACAAGGGAAATTGAGGAATTAAGAGGGAACAACTGCGCGTTCCCCTATTATTTTATCGCACCAAAACCATGCAAAGCACCACGCTGGCGCCCCATTATCGTTGTTCCAGCTCGTCCAGCTGCTGATAAAGGGTGGCGATGTCGTGAATGCGCGGGCGGCCTTTATCGAGAATTTCGTGCAGAAAGGCGTTCGACAGCAGATTGATCAGGCTATTGACCGAGGCGTAGCTGTCGTAGGCCGATACGCTATCCAGCGGTGCGCAGAGCCGCCAGCGCGCCAGCGGAAACAGGCCGTGGGCCTGCGGCTCGCACATCAGCAGCGCCGGAATGCCGCTGCTCTGCAGCTGCTGCAGCAGCGGGCGAATAATTCGCGGGCGGCGGCGGAACGCCATTACCACCACCAGATCGTCGGCAGTTAAATCCACCAGCTCTTCGCTTAAGCTTTGTCCCGGCTGCGGCAGCACCAGCACCTGCCCGCGCGCCTGCAGGAGCTGCTGGCGCAGATGCAGCGCCGCCGGATAAGCATTGCGCATGCCGATAATCACGATACGCCGGGCGCTCACCAGCGCCTGAATCGCCTCGGCGAACTGCTGGACATCAAGGGCGTTAACCCACTGGGTCAGGTTGGCCATCTCCTGTTTATAGTGGCGCGCCAGCAGCGTGTTGCCCTGCACCGCATCGCGATTATCGGTCAGCGGCATTCCGCTCTGGCGCAGGGTGCGCAGCTCATCGCGCATATCTTTATATTTTTCATAGCCCAGGCGCTTGAACAGACGGCTGACCGTGGCTTTCGATACGCCGCTCAGCTGCGCCAGCTCGGCGCTGTTGTAGCTAATCAGGTCATCAAAATGATCGAAAATAAAATCCGCCACCCGCTGCTCCTGAGGCGATAATGACGGGTACTGCTCTTTCAGTCGTTCATCAAGCTGTTGCATAAGACCTCTGTAACTTTCGTTTCACCGCACTATACCGCTAACGCCTTTCATAATGCATGCCAGTTCGGCAAAAAACGCGCATCGTCGGCAACGATTGAAACTTTACGTTCAGACATGGAACAGCTTTTGCAACCCTCTGCGGACATTTCGCTTAATTGAGGACACCCCATGCAAAGTCATGTTGCCGCCCGCGGGATGGCGGTTGCGCCCCATCATCTGGCCAGCCAGAGCGCGCTGGCGGTTCTGCGCGAAGGCGGAAGCGCCATCGAAGCGATGGTCGCCGCCGCTGCGACCATCGCCGTGGTTTACCCGCATATGAACGGCCTCGGCGGCGATGGCTTCTGGCTTATCGTACCCCCCGAGGGCGATCCCATCGCCATTGACGCCAGCGGCGCGGCGGGGTCGCTGGCGACGCCGCAGGCCTACGCCGGCCTCGCGCAGATCCCCCACCGCGGACCGCAGGCGGCCCTGACCGTGGCGGGCACCGTCAGCGGCTGGGACGAAGCGCTTAAGGTTTCGCGGGAGTTAACCGGGAAATCGCTGCCGCTGACGCGTCTGCTGGAAGATGCCATCGGCTACGCCGCCGGCGGTATCCCGGTGACCGCCTCGCAGGCCAGCGCGACCGCCGATAAATTCAGCGAACTGCGCGACCAGCCCGGCTTCGCCGAAACCTTTCTGGTGGACGGCCAGCCGCCGAAGGCCGGGAGCCGCTTTTTGCAGCCGGCGCTGGCGAACACCCTGCGCCGATTAACCGAAGACGGTTTAGACAGCTTCTATCGCGGGCCGCTGGCGGAGCAGCTGGCCCGCGGTATGGAAAAGTATGGACTGCCCGTCACCCTTAGCGACCTGCGGCAGCATCGCGCTCGCCGCCCCCAGCCGCTCAGGCTGGCGCACCGGCACGGCGAACTGTGGAACCTCGCGCCGCCGACCCAGGGGCTGGTTTCGCTGGCGATCCTCGGCATCACCGACAGGCTGGCGATGGCCGATGCCGACGATGCGATGACCGTCCACCGAATTGTGGAGGCGACCAAGCTGGCCTTCGGCCTGCGCGACGCGCATATCACCGATCCCCGCCACCTTGATGTCGATATCCAGAGCCTGCTGGCGCCGGCGGCGCTGCAGCCGCTGGCGGAGAATATCGACGACCAGCGGGCGGCCCCGTGGGGCGCGGGCAAAGGCCCGGGCGACACCGTATGGATGGGGGTTATCGATAAAAGCGGGCTGGCGGTCTCCTTTATCCAAAGCCTGTACCACGAGTTCGGCAGCGGCGTGGTGCTGCCGGAAAGCGGCATTGTCTGGCAGAACCGCGGGGCATCGTTCAGCCTCGACCCGCGCCACCTGCTGGCGCTGGCGCCCGGCAAGCAGCCGTTTCACACCCTCAACCCCGCCGCCGCAAGGCTGAACGATGGCCGGGTGATGGTGTACGGATCCATGGGCGGCGACGGCCAGCCGCAAACTCAGGCCGCTATTTTCACCCGCTACGTGATGCAAAACGTGCCGCTACAGGAGAGCATCACCCGGCCGCGCTGGCTGCTGGGGCGTACCTGGGGGCAGACTTCCGACTCGCTCAAGCTGGAGGGCCGCTTCAGCGCCGAAAGCGTTGCCCGCCTGCGTCAGCTGGGGCACGACGTTGACGTGCTGGCCGATTTTAGCGAAGCCATGGGCCACGCCGGGGCGATTGTACGCCATCCCAACGGCCTGTTTGAGGGGGCCAGCGATCCGCGCAGCAACGGCTCCGCCGCCGGTTATTAGGAGCTGATGATGAACACACCGCACAATGAATGGGACGCTTACCTCACACAAATGGAACAGCTGCTGGCGCTGGAGCTGGACGATGCGCGGCGCGCAGAGCTCAGGATGCAGTTTAGCCGCATTGCCGCCATGGCCGGGCCGCTGCTGGCCTTTCCCCTCGACGATCGCGTCGAAATCGCCGGAGTCTATAAAGCATGAAGCTACCTGAAATGACGATTCACGAAATCCAGCGCGCGCTGGCCGCCGGCGAGCTCAGCGCCAAAGAGATCGCCCGCCACACCCTGGAGAACATCGCCCGCGTTAACCCGCAGATCAACGCCTGGACCCACGTCAGCGAAAAGCGCATGCTCGCTGAGGCGGAGAATATCGATACCCTGCGGCGGGAAAAAAAGCCCCTGCCCGCGCTGGCAGGCGTTCCCTACGCGGTGAAAAATCTGTTCGATGTCGCCGGCAATACCACCCTTGCCGGGGCGCAGTTGCTGAGCGATCGCCCCGCCGCCGCCGCCGACAGCTGGGCGGTGCGCCAGCTGCATAGCGCGGGCGCGCTGCTCTCCGGGATGCTGAATATGGATGCCTACGCCTACGGTTTTACCACCGAGAACAGCCACTACGGGGCTACGCGTAACCCGCACGATCTTTCGCGGATTGCAGGCGGCTCCTCGGGCGGGTCGGCGGCGGCGGTGGCCGCCGGGCTGGTGAATTTCTCGCTGGGCAGCGATACCAACGGCTCCATTCGCGTCCCGGCCTCGCTGTGCGGGATCTTCGGCCTCAAGCCGACCTTTGGCCGTTTATCGCGCTCCGGCAGCCATCCTTTCGTCGCCAGCCTCGACCATATCGGTCCGTTTGCCCGCTGCGTCAGCGACCTTTCGGCGGTCTACGATGCGCTGCAGGGTCGCGATCCGGGCGATGGTTTTCAGGCCGACAAGGCCAGCGAGCGCACGGCTAATCTGCTGTCGCGCGGTCTCGAAGGCCTGCGCTGCGCCACGCTCGGCGGTTATTTTACGACATGGTGCGATAACGACGCCCGTGCGGCCGTCGCTCGCGTCGCCGGGGCGCTGGCGGCGCATGAGGCTGTGATTTTCCCGGAGGCGGAGCTGGCCCGCTCGGCGGCGTTTATTATCAGCGCCGCCGAGGGCGGAAATCAGTACCTGCCCGCGCTGCGTAGCCAGCCCGAACGTTTTGAGCCGAACTCCCGCGAGCGACTGCTGGCGGGCGCGATGATCCCGTCGGCCTGGTATCTTCAGGCCCAGCGCTTCCGCCGCCACGCGCAGCAGGCGTTTAAAGCCCTGTTCGCCCATGCGGATGTGCTGATCGCCCCGGCCACGCCGTGCAGCGCGACGCTCATCGGCGCGCAGACCATGGAGATTAACGGCCAGCCGCTGCCGATTCGCGCCAGCATGGGGATGCTGACCCAGCCCATCTCCTTCCTTGGCCTGCCGGTGGTCACCGTGCCGCTGCGTACGGCGAACGGTCAGCCGATTGGCCTGCAGCTGATTGCCGCGCCTTTTAATGAACAAGCCTGTCTGCGCGCGGCGCGGGCGCTGGAAGAGATGGGCATTACCGACGCCCGCCCGGTGGAGATAGCAGCATGATGACGCAAGAGCAGATTAATCGCCCGTTGGTTCTCGCCGAGGTGACGGCGGCGTTTTACCGCTATGAGGAAGCGCTGGTGAGCAACGATATCGCGGTGCTGGATGAGCTGTTCTGGCACGATAAGCGCACGGTGCGGCTGGGGGCCGGGGAAAATCTCTACGGTATCGACGAAATCCGCGCCTTTCGCGCCGCCCGCCCGGCCGCCGGCCTGCAGCGCGCGCTGCGGCACACCACCATCACCACCTTCGGCGAGGATTACGCGGTGTGCAGCACCGAATTCACCCGCGAAGGCAGCGAACGCATTGGCCGACAGCAGCAAACCTGGGTGCGCTTCCCCTTCGGCTGGCGCATCGTCGCCGCCCAGGTGAGTTTGATGAGTTAAGCCCCGCGCCTTTCCCGGTATCCCCCGGGTTGCGCTGCGCTTACCCGGGCTACGGGTCCTACCGGATTGCGGCCGTTTGCAGAGCTGTAGCCCGGGTAAGCCGCTTGCGGCGCGACCCGGGGAACGCCTTTACCCCCGGAACGGATGAACGTCGCGCCAGTGGTCGGCAATCTGCTGACGAGTGCAGACCCAAACCTGGTCGTGCTGCTGCACATAATCAAGGAAACGCTGCAGCGCGCGGAAGCGGCCCGGGCGCCCCAGCAGGCGGCAGTGCATCCCGATGGACATCATCTTCGGCGCACTAGCCCCCTCGGCGTACAGCACATCGAAGCTGTCTTTCAAATAGGTGTAAAACTGCTCGGAGGTATTGAACCCCTGGGCGGTGGCAAAGCGCATATCGTTGGCGTCGAGGGTATAAGGTACGATCAGGTGCGGCTTACGCGTCCCGTCGCCGCAGGCCACCTCGCTCCAGAACGGCAGATCGTCGCCATAATAGTCGCTGTCGTAATCAAAACCGCCGTGCTCCACCACCAACTGGCGGGTATGGGGGCTATCGCGCCCGGTATACCAGCCGGTGGGCGGTTTGCCAAATAGATCGGTTAACACCTGCACGGCTTTATGAAGATGCTCCCGCTCCTGCTCGATAGGCATATTCTGGTAGTGGATCCAGCGCCAGCCGTGGCTGACCACGTCATAGTTCGCCGACTTAATCGCCTCGACCACCTCGGGATGACGCGCCAGCGCCATGGCGACGCCAAACACGGTCAGCGGCAGTCCCCGCTGGCTGAACTCATTATGGATGCGCCAGAAACCGGCGCGGCTGCCGTACTCATACAGCGAATCCATCGACATATGCCGGTCAGGGTAGCTGGCGGCGCCGATAATATCGGACAGAAACTGCTCAGAACCGGCATCGCCGTGCAGCACGTGGTTTTCCGAGCCCTCTTCGTAGTTCAGAACAAACTGCACGGCGATGCGCGCATTGTTCGGCCACCGCGCGTGCGGCGGCTGTCCGCCGTAGCCGCGCAGATCGCGCGGGTAATCGTCTGCCAAAAATGCCATCTGCTACCTCTTCATATTAAAAGGGATTTAATGCCTGAAATTTGCCGCTCAACGCCTTGGCTTCCGGAAACCCTAAATCGCCCTGCTTGCTGGTCGACAGGCCTAACGCCACCAGCGACTCAACCATTTTGACCGCCGCGCTGACGCCATCGATCACCGGCACGCGCAGCTCGCGGGTCAGCTCCTGGGCCAGCGTCGCCATCCCGCCGCAGCCCAGCACGATAGCCCCGCAGCCGTCCTCTTTTAGCGCCTGGATACAGCGCGCTCGTACTTTCTCCTGCGCCAGACCGCTGCCGTCCTCCAGCGCCAGCACCGGTAAATCAATGGCGTGCAGGGCGGCGCAGTGGTCATGAAAACCATACTGGTGCAGCAGATGACGGGCGATGATCAGGGTGCGCGGCAGCGTGGTCACGATGGAGAAACGGGTGGCCACCAGCGTCGCCATATGCATCGCCGCTTCGGCAATCCCCACCACCGGCCCCTGCGCCAGCTCGCGCGCCGCCAGCAGCCCGGGGTCGCCAAAACAGGCGATCACGTGCCCGTCTACCCCCTGTTGACGACCGGCTTTGATCTGCTCCAGCACGCCCACGGCGGCGATGGCTTCATCAAAGTGGCCCTCTATCGACGGCACGCCCTCGCGGGGGCAGACCGCCAGAATCTCGGTTCCCGGCGCGGCAGCCGCCCGCGCGGCGGCACCGATGGTTTCCGTCATGGCCAGGCTGGTGTTGGGGTTGATGACTTGTATACAAACAGCGGCCATTACGGCTCCTTATAGCCGGCAAACAGCCGGGCAAAATCGGGCAGGGTCACGCCAGAGCGCTCAAAACAGAGGCTGGCGACAATATGTTCAAAATGGTGGCTTAAGGCGTCGCTCAGGGGCTGGAGCGCCTTGTCGCGCAGCAGCTGGACAAGCTGTTCGTGATCGTCGCAGCGGCAGCCCTGACGCCACGGCGATCCCCACGCCGCGATAACCAAGGATGAACGCTGGCTCAGGCGGGTCACCATCTCGGTGAGCACCTGATTGCCGGAGATCGCCTGCAGCTGGATATGAAACTCGGCCGAATAGCGGATCGCCGCCGGGCCGTCATAGCGTTCATGCGCCTGCTGCTCCTGACGGATAATGGCCTCCAGCGCCGCCAGGTGCGGCGGCTGACAGCGGGTCAGCACATCCGGCAGGTTGGCCACCTCCAGCAGCGCGCGGGTACGGAAGATCGCCTGCGCCTCTTCGACCGTTGGGCTGGCGACCTGTGCACCACGTTTGGGCGTCAGGGCGACCATTTGCACAGTCGCGAGTCGTTGCAGCACTTTTCTGATCCCGGTGCGGCTTACGCCAAACACCTCCGCCAGCGCCTCCTCCGGCAGTTTGCTCCCCGGCGGCAGCTGATGCTCGACGATCGCGGTCATCAGCGCCTGATAGATGGATTCGTCTTTATCCTGCAGCTCTGGCGCGGCCTGCAGACGATGTTGGTTGCTCATTAACCACTCCGACTTTCACTTTTTGATATCGAATCGTATACATAAAATTTAATTCTTGCATACAAAATTAACTGTTTTGGCCTGATTCCTGCAACAGCCTCGGTAATCCATTTAAACGGGTGTTCATTTACAGGAGCAGGTTTCATGCCAAATCAACAAAATACGCATCAGGTTAAGGCCGCTGATCCCCACGCTGGATACAGCCCACGGCTTTGCAATGAGGATCTGGCGCCGACGCGCGACCAGAACTGGAGCTGGTACAACATCTTTTCTTTCTGGATGTCGGACGTGCACAGCATGGGAGGCTACGTGGTGGCGGCGAGCTTCTTTACCCTTGGTCTTGCGAGCTGGCAGGTGCTGCTGTGCCTGCTGGTGGGGATTTGCATCGTTCAGCTGTGCGCCAACCTGGTGGCGAAGCCCAGCCAGATGGCGGGGGTGCCCTACGCAGTCATTTGTCGTCAGGCGTTTGGCGTCTTTGGGGCCAATATTCCGGCGGTGATCCGCGGGCTTATCGCCTTCGCGTGGTACGGCATTCAGACCTATCTCGCCGCCAACGCGCTGATGCTGGTGCTGCTGAAGTTCTGGCCCTCGCTGTCGACGCTCACCGCTTCCAGCTTCCTTGGCCTGTCGCATCTGGGCTGGCTCTGCTTCGCCACCATGTGGCTGCTGCAGGCGATGGTGTTCTGGCACGGGATGAACGCCATCAAGCGCTTTATCGATATCGCCGGCCCGGCGGTCTACGTGGTAATGCTGGCGCTGGCGGGATGGATTGTATACAAGACCGGTTTTGACGGGATCTCCTTTACCCTCGCCAGCAAATCGCTGAGCGCCGGGGAGCAGACCTGGCAGATGATCACCGCCACCGCGCTGGTGGTCTCCTACTTCTCCGGCCCGCTGCTCAACTTTGGCGATTTCTCGCGCTACGGCAAAAGCATGGGCGAGATCCGCCGCGGCAACCGCTGGGGCCTGCCGTTTAACTTCCTGCTGTTCTCCATCGTGACCGTGGTGATTGTCTCCGGCACGCAGTCGCTGTTTGGCCGCATGATCACCGACCCGATTGAGACCGTGAGCCGCGTGGGTAACGACCTGGCGGTCGCCATTGGCCTGCTGACCATGATCACCGCCACCATCGGGATTAATATCGTGGCCAACTTTGTCTCCCCGGCGTTCGATTTCTCTAACTGCTCGCCGCAGAAAATCAGCTTCCGCACCGGCGGGATGATTGCCGCCGTGGGATCGATTTTGCTGACGCCGTGGAACCTGTTTAACTCGCCGGAGCTGATCCACTACACCCTCGACGTGCTGGGGGCGTTTATCGGCCCGCTGTTCGGTATCCTGATCGTGGACTTTTACATCATTAAGCGCGGCAAGGTTTCCGTTAACGACCTGTTCGACGACACGCCAAAAGGCCAGTACTGGTACCGCAACGGCTTTAACCCGAAAGCGATCGCCGCCCTGGTACCCTCCGTCGCGATTGGTCTGGTCATCAGCTTTATTCCGGCCCTGCACGAAGTGGCTAACTTTAGCTGGTTTATCGGCGTCTTCCTGAGCGGCGCGGCCTATCGCTGGATCGCCCGCGACGAGCGCGTCGGCGCCACCGCCGGCTTCAGCGCCCTCGCCCAGAAAGAGTAACCCGGCTTTCCCGCCGCGGCGTCACGTCGCGGCGGCTCTCCGCCTGCGCAAACTGGCATTAATCTTGCTCAATCAACCTATCCTTTCGCTAACCCACAGGGCAGCTATGATGTTTGACTACCATGCCGCGGTTCGCGGCGCATTTTTCGATATCGCCGCCGTTGCCGATAGCGCTGACGATATCGCCCGCCATGCGCGCTATCTGGAGGATGGCGTGCTGTTTCTTCGCGACGGCCGCGTTCAGGCGCTGCTGCCATGGCAGGAGGGCGAACGGTACCTGCACCCGCAGAAGGGCTATCGCGACCTGCGCGGTAAGCTGCTGCTGCCGGGGTTTGTCGATGCCCACGTCCACTATCCGCAAACCGAGATGATTGGCGCATTTGGCGAGCAGCTGCTGGAGTGGCTCACCACCTATACCTTTCCGGTTGAGAGCCAGTTTGCCGATGCCGACTACGCCGCGGAGATCGCGCAGTTTTTTGTCAACCAGCTGCTGAGCCACGGCACCACCACCGCGCTGGTTTTTTGTACGCTGCATCCGCAATCGGTGGATGCCCTGTTTAACGAAGCGCTGCGCCTGAATATGCGCCTGCTCGCCGGCAAAGTGATGATGGATCGCCACGCGCCGGACTACCTTAGCGAAAGCGCGGAGCAGAGCTACCGGCAAACCCGCGAACTGATTGAACGCTGGCACCGGCGCGGCCGCCTCGGCTATGCCATTACGCCGCGCTTCGCGCCGACCTCAACGCCGGAGCTGCTGGCCGCGGTACGGCAGCTGCGGGAAGAGTTTCCCGATACCTGGCTGCATACCCATCTGAGCGAAAACCTCAACGAGGTGGCGTGGGTAAAAAGCCTGTGGCCGGAGCATGAGCACTATCTTGACGTCTACCATCACTATCGGCTGACCGGCGAGCGCAGCGTGTTTGCCCACGGCATTCACCTGGCGGACGCCGAGTGGCAGTGCCTGCACGAGACCGGTTCAGCGCTGGCCTTCTGCCCGACGTCAAACCTGTTTCTCGGCAGCGGGCTGTTTCGTTTACCGACCTGCTGGCAGAACAAAGTGCGCATGGGCATCGGTAGCGATGTTGGCGCGGGCACCACCTTCAGTATGCTGCGCACCCTCGGCGAGGCGTATAAGGTCAGCCAGCTGCAAAGCTATCGCCTGCGCGCCAGCGAAGCCTTCTACCATGCGACTCTTGGCGGCGCGCGCGCGCTGCGCCTTGATGAGAAGATTGGCAATTTCCAGCCCGGCAAAGAGGCCGATTTCGTGGTTATCGACCCGGCGGTCACGCCGCTGCAAAAGTTACGCAGCGGGCGCTGCAAAGATATCTATGAACAGCTGTTCGTGCTGATGACCCTGGGCGATGAACGTAATATCAGCGAGACGTGGGTAAACGGCGAGCGCGTGTGGGGGGATGCGGCTGCGCAGTAGTCCCTTTCCCGGAGGCGGCACGTTGTGCCTGTCCGGGCTACCAGACCACAGACAGTGCCGAACTCGTAGCCCGGACAGGCGCGCAGCGCCGCCTCCGGGGAAATTTAGCTGCCGCGATAGGTGGACCAGCCGCCGGGGGCAATTAAAAACGGTAAATGATAGTGCTCGCCGGCCGCTTCGCGGATGACGAAATCAATCTGCGCGCTCAGGTAGAGCGTCTCGCGCCCGCTGGCGGCAAACCACTCGCCGATTTCCGCGCACAACCGGTAACGCCCCGGTGCCAGCGTCCCGGCGCCGAGTTCGCCAATGCGGCCGTTATCATCGGTGACGCCGCGGGCAACCAGCGCGCCTTCGCGCTCCAGCGCAATCTTTACGCCCTGCGCCGGCCGGCCGGTGGAAATATCCAGAATATGGGTGCTTAAGGTACTCATTCGCCAATCGCTCCTTCCAGTCTTAATAGGGTGATTTCGCGCAGCTGCGCTAACGCGTCCTCGACTTCTGCGCGCTCGCTGTTTTGCAGGCGACGCGACAGCGCCGCCAGGATTTCATCCCCGCCTCGCCCTTTCGCGCGAATCAAAAAGACCCGGCCAAATCGCGCTTCGTAGCGGGCGTTGCCCTCTTTCAGCGCCTGCGCCAGCGCAGCATCGCGGTCATCAACGCTTCCCTGTTCCTGACGCGAGAGCGCCGCGTGCGCCTGAGACCCGGCGGGCTTTTCGCCGATACGCGGATGGGCGCTTAGCGCCTCGGTCAGCTCCGCTTCGCCCCACGCCGCCATCAGCCGCCGGGCGGCGCTGAGTAAATCAGCGCGGCTGCGCCAGGGCCGGCCGGCGGCCAGCGCCGCCGCCCAGCCGGAGATGGCCACGCAGGGTTCCAGCACGGCGACGGCATGTTCGCCGCTCAGCTGATTAAAGTGATTCAGCGCGATCATCGGTGCTCCTTGTGGCCGCCGCCGCGGCCGGTTTCTCTTCCGGAATAATCAGATTCAGGACAATCGCCACCAGCCCGCCGCTGGTCGCCGCGGAACCGAACAGGTTACCCACGATCGGCGGGAAGTGGGTCAGAAACGCCGGAACCGCTTCAATGCCGAGACCAAAACCGAAGGCCAGGCCAACGATCAGCATATCGCGACGGGTTAGCGGTTTCTGGGTGATAATGCGGATCCCCGCCGCCACAACGCAGCCAAACATCACCATCGTCGCGCCGCCCAGCACCGGCGCCGGGATCTGGCGCAGTATCTCGCCGAACGGCGGAAACAGGCCCAGCAGAATCAAAATCACCCCGATGTAGCGGCCAACGTAGCGGCTGGCGACGCCGGTCATCTGAATCACGCCGTTGTTTTGCGCAAAGGTGGTATTGGGGAACGCGCACAGCATCGCCGCCACCATGCAGCTTATGCCATCGGCAAGAATGCCGCCTTTCAGCCGCGAACGAAAGGCCTCGTCATCTATCGACTGCTGAGAGATCAGGCAATTGGCCGTCAGATCGCCTACCGCCTCAAGAATGCAGACCAGCGACACCAGCGCAATCGGCAGAAAAATCGCGCTGTTAAACTGAAAACCAAACGGGAACAGCTGCGGTAAGCGGAACCAGACATCGCCGACGCCTTTAAGCTGGAACGATCCGCTCAGCGCCGCCGCCGCGCAGCCGACGGCAATCCCCACCACCACCGAAGAGAGACGCAGCCAGCGGTTTTTCGCACAGCTCAGCAGGACGATGGTCCCCAGCGTGCCCGCGCCGAGAGCGATATTGCTCATGCTGGCAAACGCTTTAGCCTGCTCGCCGCCGCACCAGTTAATGACGCTGACTTTAATCAGGCTAATGCCGATCAGCGCAATCACGCTGCCGGTAATCACCGGAGTAAAAATGCGCTTCAGCGGTTCAATAAAGCGGCTGACGAGACAGGGCACCAGCGCGGCGACAACGTTGACGCCAAACAGCATGGCCATAATATCCTGCGGCGTGCCGCCCTGCCCTTTTACCCACATACCGCCGGCAATGGCGACGCCAAGGAACGCAAAGCTGGTCCCCTGCATACAGATCATTCCCGCGCCGATCCCCCACAGGCGGTTGGATTGCAGGAAGGTCCCGATGCCGGAAGCCAGCAGGGACATGCTGATCAAATAGGGCAACCACTCCCCCAGCCCCAGCGCCGCGCCGATAATCAGCGGCGGCGTAATAATGCCTACCAGCCCGGCGAGTACGTGCTGTAAGGCGCTAAAAAAAGCCGGGAGCGGCGGGATCCGCTGCTCAAGGCCGTACAGTAAGCCGCCGTTTTTTTCATCTGACATGGTCGTTTCATCCCGTTGCGAATAAGCGTGCGGGAACGGGTGCACAAAACAGGCCAAACTCGCTCACATTTGCGCAACATTTAATTTTATTCCGTTTTTTCAAGCAGATAACCCATCATTTTTGCCAGATCCCTGGCGTCTGACCTCGGCAAGACAATGAAACATTAGATTCTCAATTACAAATTTAGAAATTATTGATTCATAAAAAGGCAATAAAACCCGCTCTGCGCACCAGCGTTGTGCAACCGCACGGTCGCGGGGAGCCCGAATCGGCGAAATCAGCGCCTGCGCCAAAGTGGTACGCAAATTGCTCAAGCCAATAACGACGTATGTAAAGGAGAAGCAAATGAAAGCATTAGTTATCGGCGGCGGAATCGGCGGCCTGAGCGCGGCGGTGGCATTAAAAAATGCCGGTATCCACTGCGAAGTCTTTGAAGCGGTGAAAGAAATCAAGCCGGTGGGCGCGGCCATCTCCATCTGGCCTAACGGCGTTAAGTGCATGAAGCATTTAGGCATGGGGGATATTATCGAGAGTTACGGCGGCCCCATGTATTTTCTGGCTTACAAGGATTATCTGCGCGGGGAGACTCTGACGCAGTTCAGCCTCGCGCCGCTGGTGGCGCGCACCGGTGGCCGTCCCTGTCCGGTTTCCCGCGCCGAGCTGCAGCGCGAGATGCTCAACTTCTGGGGGCGCGACGCCGTGCAGTTTGGTAAACGCGTCACCCGCTGCGAAGAAAACGCCGACGGGGTTCGCGTCTGGTTTACCGACGGGTCGATGGCTGAAGGCGATTTTCTGATCGCCGCCGACGGTAGCCATTCGGCGCTGCGCCCGTACGTGCTCGGCTATACCCCTGAGCGCCGCTACGCAGGCTACGTTAACTGGAACGGTCTGGTGGAAATTGATGAGGCGATTGCGCCGGGCAACCAGTGGACCACCTTCGTTGGCGAGGGGAAACGGGTGTCGCTGATGCCGGTCTCCGATGGACGGTTTTACTTTTTCTTTGATGTTCCGCTCCCGGCGGGGCTGGCCGAGGATCGCAGCACCCTGCGGGCGGATCTTAGTCGCTACTTCAGCGGCTGGTCGCCGCAGGTGCAGAAGCTGATCGCCTCCCTCGACCCGCAGACCACCAACCGCATTGAAATCCATGATATCGAGCCGTTTGAACGGCTGGTTCGCGGCAAGGTGGCGCTGCTGGGCGATGCCGGGCACAGCACCACGCCGGATATCGGCCAGGGCGGCTGCGCGGCGCTGGAGGATGCGGTGGTGCTGGGGGATCTGTTCCGCCAGAGCCGGGATATCACCGAGGCATTGCGCCAGTACGAAGCGCAGCGCTGCGACCGGGTCCGCGACCTGGTGCTGAAGGCGCGTAAACGCTGCGATGTGACCCATGGCAAAGATATGGCGCTGACGGAAGCCTGGTATCAGGAGCTGAAATCCGAAACCGGGGAGCGGATTATCAACGGTCTGTGCGAAACCATTCAGGGCGGCCCGCTGGGGTAAAGATGCTGGCATCAGCCCCCTTCCCGGCTCGCGGCGTAAACGCCTTAGCCGGGCTACCGGATCGCAGACGCGGGGGAACCCGTAGCCCGATCAGCTCGTAGCCCGGCTAAGCGCAGCGCGAGCCGGGAAGAAGCCACGCCGATGCATCACCCCGACACCGTCCCGGAGGCGGCGCTGCGCGCCTGTCCGGGCTTGTATGATTACTCCGTCAGAAAGAACCGGCCAGTTCTCT
>NZ_JBEAFH010000076.1:0-28135 GCF_040061575.1 Klebsiella sp. CB_Kp196 | reverse complement strand
CCTCCGACCGCTCGGTTCGTAGCCGAGTACTCTATCCAGCTGAGCTACGGATGCAAAATGGCGGTGAGGCGGGGATTCGAACCCCGGATGCAGCTTTTGACCGCATACTCCCTTAGCAGGGGAGCGCCTTCAGCCTCTCGGCCACCTCACCACACGCCTCTTACGAGTGCTTCGAAGAACTTGTTTCTGCTCTTCGTCGCTGCGATGGCGCACATATTACTTTCTGGTACTTATAAGTCAAACCTTTTTTCGAGACCTTTTTTTCGTTTGCACACTTCCCGCGCAATTAGCCTGTGAAAACGGCAAAAAGAGTATTTTATCAACAAGAAATTGCTGATTACGCCGCGGCTAACGCAAAAGATAACTGTCGCGGATGCGGAGAAAGAGACAAAAATGAGAGGCTATCGGAGAGGAAAATTGGCAAAAACGGCGGGTGGAAGGAGGCGCCTCACAAAATAGCGAGGCGCGAAAACCTTAGTAACTGGACTGCTGGGATTTTTCAGCCTGGATACGCTGGTAGATCTCTTCACGATGCACGGAGACTTCTTTAGGGGCATTAACGCCAATACGTACCTGGTTACCCTTCACCCCTAAAACTGTCACAGTGACCTCATCTCCAATCATGAGGGTCTCACCAACTCGACGAGTCAGAATCAGCATTCTTTGCTCCTTGAAAGATTAAAAGAGTCGGGTCTCTCGTATCCCGGCATTATCCATCATATAACGCCAAAAAGTAAGCGATGACAAACACCCTACGGTGTAAGCAGTCACGGCATCACATTCTGTTAAACCTAAGTTTAGCCGATATACACAACTTCAACCCGACTTTATCGTTATCAGTGCTTCTCGCGCAAGATGCTGTAATCCGAGAATCACAGCATCTATGCAATTATAGTTATTACAGTTTTGCGCTTACCCAGCCTTTCACACTGGCTAACGCAGCAGGGAGAGCAGACGCATCGGTACCGCCGGCTTGCGCCATATCCGGACGACCGCCCCCTTTACCGCCCACCTGCTGGGCGACCATACCAATCAGTTCCCCGGCTTTCACGCGGTCTGTCACATCCTTAGACACACCTGCAATCAGAGAAACCTTACCTTCTGCGACCGTGGCCAACACGACAATCGTTGAACCCAGCTGATTTTTCAGATCGTCAACCATAGTACGCAGCATTTTCGGCTCAACGCCGGCCAGTTCGCTGACCAGCAGCTTAACGCCGTTAATCTCTTCCGCTTTGCTGGAGAGATTTGCGCTCTCCTGCACGGCAGCCTGCTCTTTCAGCTGCTGCAGCTCTTTTTCCAGCTGACGGCTGCGTTCTAACGCGGCGCGGACTTTGTCACCAAGGCTGTGGGTATCCCCTTTCAGCAGCTGTGCAATATCGCCCAGCAGATCGCTCTGCGCGTGCAGCATCGCCATCGCGCCTTCCCCGGTCACCGCTTCGATACGGCGCACGCCCGCGGCGGTACCGGATTCAGAGGTAATGCGGAACAGGCCGATATCACCGGTGCGCGAGGCATGCGTACCGCCGCACAGCTCGGTGGAAAAATCGCCCATGCTCAGCACGCGAACGCGATCGTCATACTTCTCGCCAAACAGCGCCATCGCGCCGGATTCACGCGCAGCGTCAATATCCATGATATTGGTTTCGATCGGCAGGTTGCGACGAATTTGCGCGTTCACCAGATCTTCTACCGCACGGATCTCCTCCGGCTTCATCGCTTCAAAATGCGAGAAGTCGAAGCGCAATGCTTTGTCGTTGACCAGAGAACCTTTCTGCGCAACGTGCGTACCGAGAACCTGGCGCAGCGCCGCGTGCATCAGGTGCGTCGCGGAGTGGTTCAGGCGGATACGCTGGCGGCGAGCCTGATCGACATCGGCCTGCACGGCGTCGCCGACTTTAAGCGAACCGCTGGTCAGTTTACCAATATGGCCAATTGCCTGGCCGTACTTCTGCGCGTCGCTGACCTGGAAGGAGAAACCGGCGCCCTTCAGTTCGCCTTTGTCACCCACCTGGCCGCCGGATTCGGCGTAGAACGGCGTCTGGTCGAGGATAACAACCGCTTCCTGACCGGCGTTCACCGCGTCAACCGCTTTACCATCGATAAACAGCGCGGTGACTTTGCCATTCAGTTCCAGGCTGTCATAGCCTTTAAACTCAGAGGCGCCGTCGACGCGGATCATCGCATTGTAGTCCGCGCCAAAGCCGCTGGATTCGCGCGCGCGACGGCGCTGCTCTTCCATCGCGGCTTCAAAGCCGGCTTCGTCAACCTTGATGTTGCGTTCGCGGCAAACGTCCGCGGTCAGGTCAACCGGGAAGCCGTAGGTGTCGTACAGGCGGAAAGCGGTTTCGCCGTCCAGCGTGTCGCCCTGCAGTTTAGCCAGCTCTTCATCCAGCAGCGCCAGTCCGCGCTCCAGCGTACGGGCAAACTGCTCTTCTTCGGTCTTCAGCACCTGCTCAACCTGAGCCTGCTGCTGTTTCAGCTCTTCGCCGGCGGAACCCATCACGTCAATCAGCGGAGCAACCAGTTTCCAGAAGAAGGTCTCCTTCGCGCCCAGCATGTTGCCATGGCGAATTGCGCGACGAATGATGCGGCGCAGCACGTAGCCGCGGTTTTCATTCGACGGGATAACGCCATCGGCAATCAGGAACGCGCAGGAACGAATGTGGTCAGCGATAACGCGCAGCGACTTGTTCGAGAGATCGGTCGCGCCGGTAACCTTCGCCACGCTCTTAATCAGATCGCGGAACAGGTCGATATCGTAGTTGGAGTTGACGTGCTGCAGCACGGCGGCAATACGCTCGAGGCCCATACCGGTATCTACGGACGGCTTCGGCAGCGGCTCCATGGTTCCGTCAGCCTGACGGTTGAACTGCATGAAGACGATATTCCAGATCTCAATATAGCGATCGCCGTCTTCTTCCGGCGTTCCCGGAGGGCCGCCCCAGATATGGTCGCCATGGTCGAAGAAGATTTCGGTGCATGGACCGCACGGCCCGGTGTCACCCATCTGCCAGAAGTTATCGGAAGCAAACGGCGCGCCTTTGTTGTCGCCGATGCGGATAATACGCTCGCGCGGTACGCCAACTTCATTTGCCCAGATATCGAACGCTTCATCGTCGGTTTCGTAGACGGTCACCCACAGTTTTTCTTTCGGCAGGGCGAACCAGTTTTCACCGGTCAGCAGTTCCCATGCGTATTTGATGGCATCCTGCTTGAAGTAATCGCCGAAGCTGAAGTTACCCAGCATTTCAAAGAAGGTGTGGTGACGCGCGGTGTAGCCGACGTTTTCCAGATCGTTGTGCTTACCACCCGCACGAACGCAACGCTGCGCGGTGGTCGCGCGCGAATAATTACGTTTGTCGAGACCAAGGAAAACATCCTTGAACTGGTTCATCCCGGCGTTGGTAAACAGCAGGGTCGGGTCGTTATGCGGCACCAGGGAGCTGCTCGCAACTACCTGATGTCCTTTACTATGGAAAAAGTCGAGAAACGCCTGACGGATCTCAGCGGTGCTCTTGCTCATAATTATCCTGAAATCAAGCTAACGAAATGTCGCTGGCAGCCACTACCCAGTATCGACCGGCAGGCTACTCACGAAAATAAAGTGGGAATAAGATAAGTTTTCTTCACGGGGAAGTAAAATCCCGGATGGGTCAATCTGCAAAATTTCGCCAGATTTCCTGAATATCCTCCATCAGATAGCCGCGGTAGAGCAAAAAGCGCTGAATTTTGACTTTTTCTGCAAATACGCTGGGCAGGGGTTCGCCATATTTTCGCTGCGCCTGCTCTTTGGCAAGCCTCGCCCAGTCGATTTCGCACTCGCGCATGGCTGCCTCTGTCGTCTCGCGGGAGATCCCCTTCTGCTTTAGCTCCTGGCGGACGCGCGCCGGGCCGTACCCCTTGCGGCTGCGGCTGGCAATGAACTGACGGACAAAGCGTTCGTCGTCCAGATAGCGGTTCTCAATGCACCATTCAACGACTATATCGACCTCTTCCGGCGTCACATCTAACGCTTCAGGGCCGTTTTTGCTCATGACCGGTGCAGCCAGTTTTCGCCTTAGCTCCTGTTCGCTGTGGTCGCGCATTGCCAGAATGCGAATCGCGCGATCCAGCAGCCTGGCGTAGTCAGAGCGGCGGGATGAAGTTTCAGTCACGGTCAGCCTCGCTAATCAAAAAAAGCAAAAGGGCCGCATAAGCGGCCCCTTGTTAGTCTGTTCAGACGATATCAGAAATCTTGTTCGGTTTCCGCTTCGCTGTTGCCATCAACCGCGAAGTCCGGCGTGGAGTCCTGATTGCTCAGCAGCAGTTCACGAACTTTCTTCTCGATCTCTTTTGCCGCAGCCGGGTTCTCTTTCAGCCAGGAGATGGCGTTCGCTTTACCCTGACCGATTTTATCACCGTTATAGCTGTACCATGCGCCGGCTTTCTCAATCAGCTTCTCTTTCACGCCGAGATCGACCAGCTCACCGAAGAAGTTAATCCCTTCGCCGTAGAGGATCTGGAATTCAGCCTGTTTAAACGGCGCGGCGATTTTGTTTTTCACCACTTTAACGCGGGTTTCGCTGCCGACAACGTTGTCGCCCTCTTTCACCGCACCGATACGACGGATATCCAGACGCACGGAGGCGTAGAACTTCAGCGCGTTACCGCCGGTGGTGGTTTCCGGGTTACCGAACATCACGCCAATTTTCATACGAATCTGGTTGATGAAGATGAGCAGGGTGTTGGACTGCTTCAGGTTGCCCGCCAGTTTACGCATCGCCTGGCTCATCATACGCGCCGCGAGGCCCATATGAGAGTCGCCGATTTCGCCTTCGATTTCCGCTTTCGGCGTCAGCGCCGCAACGGAGTCAACGACGATAACGTCTACCGCACCGGAACGCGCCAGCGCGTCACAGATTTCCAGAGCCTGTTCGCCGGTATCCGGCTGGGAGCACAGCAGGTTGTCGATATCGACGCCCAGCTTGCGAGCGTAAACCGGGTCCAGCGCGTGTTCCGCATCGATAAACGCACAGGTTTTGCCTTCGCGCTGCGCGGCGGCGATAACCTGCAGCGTCAGCGTGGTTTTACCGGAAGATTCAGGCCCGTAGATCTCGACGATACGGCCCATCGGCAGGCCGCCTGCGCCCAGGGCGATATCAAGGGAAAGCGAGCCGGTGGAGATAGTTTCCACATCCATGGAACGGTCTTCACCCAGGCGCATGATGGAGCCTTTACCGAATTGTTTTTCGATCTGGCCCAGTGCTGCCGCCAACGCTTTCTGTTTGTTTTCGTCGATAGCCATTATTACTCCTCTCATGCCGGGTGTAACCGGGTAGTGAATTCTGTTCTGTTGAAGCAATTATACTGTATAGTCATACAGTATCAAGTATTTTGTAGAAATTGTTGCCAGAGGAGATTTAGCGCGTAGGCCGTGGCCTGGCGGCGTACCGACTCGCGGTCTCCGGCAAAGCATTCGCGCCGGGTTACGCCCTGTCCGCTGGCGCTGGCCACGCCAAACCAGACGGTTCCCACCGGCTTTTCCGCGCTGCCGCCGTCCGGCCCGGCGATGCCGCTGACCGAAATGGCATAGTCCGCGCGAGCCGCACGCAGCGCGCCGATGGCCATCTCCACCACCACCGGTTCACTCACCGCTCCATGGCTAAGCAGCGTCGCTTCGCTGACGCCAATCATCTGCGATTTCGCTTCATTGCTGTAAGTGACGAAACCGCGCTCAAACCATGCCGAACTGCCGGCGATATCGGTAAGGGTTTTGGCGACCC
Organism: Klebsiella sp. CB_Kp196; assembly: GCF_040061575.1. Lineage (NCBI taxonomy): Bacteria > Pseudomonadati > Pseudomonadota > Gammaproteobacteria > Enterobacterales > Enterobacteriaceae > Klebsiella > Klebsiella sp. CB_Kp196. The sequence continues at coordinate 22,370 of NZ_JBEAFH010000076.1, read as the reverse complement.
AGCCGCCGGTGCAGGACTCCGCCGTGGTCACCGTCGCACCGCGCGCTTTCAGCGCCATCCCCACCTGCTCGCTCAGCTGCATTAATTCCGAATCTGTCATTCGTCGCCCCACGTAAGCTGTACAAAGAGGCCATCAAAGATAGCACTTTCAACGAAGATATGGGGACGAGGTAACGAATTTACGAGTCGGCTGGCGAAAAACATCGGCTATAGCCAACGCTGCATTTTCGGATAGCCGCCCGGGGGCGCCGGTGTCACAATTCACCGCACATATAAGGAAGAGTTAAATGAGAGGTTACCAGGAATGGCCAAAGCAACGCTTACCTCAGAGCAGAACGTGAAAAAAATTCGCCAGGTGCGCCTGTGCCTGTTTGTATGCGGCACAGTTTCGCTGCTAACCGCGCTACTGCATATTTTCACCCGCTCATTCAACCCGCTGTTCGAAGGCGTACAGATCCTGCTGGGCGTGGGCTGTATTGCCAGTGGATTCACATTGAACAAGAAAATCAAGCAGATACTCGCAGAACCATAGCGGCGGATAACCGGCCCATCGCGGGCCGGTTTTTATTTATTTCATACTCGCCGCGATCAGCTCCACGTTGTGACGCAGCATTTTCACGTAGCTGTCCGCCACGCCGCCCGGTTGAGAGAGGGCTTCAGGGTAGAGCTCTCCTCCCGGCTGCGCGCCCGTCGCGCTGGCAATCTGTTTAACCAGTCTTGGATCCAGCTGATTTTCCATAAACCAGGTATGCACCTCGTCGGCTTTAATTTGTCGAATTAATGCCGCCACCTGCGCCGCGCTGGCCTCACTTTCCGAAGATAGCCCCTGTGGCGCGAGGAAGGTCACGCCATAGGCGCGGCCAAAATAGCCGAAAGCATCATGGCTGGTCAGAACCTTACGCTTTGCCTGTGGAATGGCAGTGAACTGGCTTTTAGCCCAGCGATCGATCTCGTTAAGCTGGCTGATATAGCGTTTGCCGGAAGCCTCCAGCGCCAACTTATCTTCCGGGTCGGCTTTCACCAGGCCGTTGAGGATATTCTGCGCGTACAGCGCACCGTTCGCGGCGCTGTTCCACGCATGCGGATCGGTTACCGTTGCGCCATCTTCTTCAAGCGTGTGGGTTTTGACTCCGCGGGAAGCCACCACCAGCTCGCCTTTGAACCCGGATGCTTTAATCAGCCGGTCCAGCCAGCCCTCCAGCCCCAGGCCGTTGACCACCACCACATCGGCGTTGTTCAGCAGCGCGCTGTCTTTCGGCGAGGGTTCGAAGGTATGCGGATCGCCGTCCGGCCCCACTAGCGTATCCACATGCACATGTTCGCCGCCAATCTGCTGCACCATATCGCCCAACACGGAAAAACTGCTCACCACGTTTAGCGTTTTCGCCATCACCCCGTGCGATGCCAGACCCAGCGCCAGCGCCAGCCATATCCCGGTACGTTTCATCATTGTCCTTACCCCATTAATTTACGCCAGCCGACAACCAGCCGGCTGCGCGAGCCAAAAAACACCGATACAAAAAAGAGGCCGCTGGCGGTCAGCACAATGGCGGGTCCGGCAGGCAAATTCGCCGCCCACGACAGGCTCAGCCCCATCCACGCGCAAAAACCGCCCATCAGAGCCGCCAGCAGCAGAATGCCCGGCAGCGTCCGCGCCCAGCAGCGCGCCGCGACCGCGGGCAGCATCATGACCCCCACCGCCATCAGCGTGCCGAGCACCTGAAACCCGGCCACCAGATTGAGCACCAGCAGGGCGAGGAACAGGCCGTGCAGCAGCGCAGGCACTCTTCGCGCGTTCACCTGAAGCCAGACGCTGTCGAAGGCTTCGCTGACCAGGCCGCGATAAAACAGGGCGATGCAAATCAGCGTCAGGCTGGCAACGCCGGTCACAAACAGCGCCGAATCGCGGTCTACCGCCAGAATCGAGCCGAACAGCAGATGCAGCAGGTCGACGTTAGAGCCGCGCAGCGAGACCAGCGTGACGCCCAGCGCCAGGGAGCCGAGATAAAATCCGGCAAAGCTGGCATCCTCTTTTAAAAGCGTGCGTCGGCTGACCCACCCCGCCACCAGCGCCACCGCAATGCCGGCAATAAAACCCCCGACGGTCATCGCCAGCAGCGACATCCCGTTAAGCAGGTAGCCCACCGCCACGCCGGGCAAAATCGCATGCGAGAGCGCATCGCCCATCAGGCTCATGCGGCGTAAAAGTAGGAAGACGCCGAGCATGGTCGTGCTCAGCGAGAGCGCCAGGCACACCACCAGCGCGCGGCGCATAAAGCCAAACTCGATAAAGGGCTGAATGAAGGTGTGCCAGATCATGCCAGCCTCGCGGAGTGAAAGGCGGGCAGCACATCAGGCGTACTGCCCCAACGGGCGCGCTGCGGCGTCAGCAGCATCGTTTCCGGGAAATAGTCGGCGACCCGCTGGTTATCGTGCAGCACCGCCAGAATCGTCTGCCCCTGCTGATGCATTTCCAGGATCAGCGCCATCAGCTCACGGCAGGTGGCTTCGTCGATGCCGGTAAACGGTTCGTCGAGCATCACCAGCGGCGCGCGCTGCACCATCACCCTCGCGAAGAGCATGCGCTGAAACTGGCCGCCGGAGAGCGCCTCAATCGGCGTTTTCGCCATCGCTAGCAGCCCCACCCGCGCTATGGCCGCGACGATACGCTGGCGCACCTCCCCCCCGAGCCCGCGCAGCAACGATACCTGCGGCCAGGCCCCCTGGCTGACGACATCCTGCACCGTGAGCGGAAACTGCGACTCCAGCGCATGCCGCTGCGCCAGCCAGCCGATAACCGGCCGTCCGTCGCGCCAGTGCAGGCGGCCGCTGACCGGCGGGATAAATCCGGCCAGCGTCTTTAACAGCGTCGATTTCCCGCAGCCGTTCAGGCCGACGATAGCCGTCATACTCCCCGTTGCAATCGTGCCGCTAAGGGACGGCGCGATCGCCAGCCCTTCATAGCCAGCCACCAGATGATCGAGCTCTATCATGGCAGCGATACCGCCCACCAGGTTGCCAGCCACAGGGCGGCCAGCAGCACGCCGGCCATCGCCAGCCGGGCGATGCCTGAAGTCATCAATAAGGAAGTCAATGTTTACGCCTCAATAAAACGTTATAACATAACAATATTAAAAGAAGCGCGGAATGTAAATTGGCGTCAACAAAAGGAAATGCTGCAAAATGTTACAGACTCCTCTCCGGACGGAGAGGAGCACAGAAGACGGGATTACTGCATCCGGGCCTGAGAAACCGCCAGACCGAGCTGCCAGACGGCCATCGCGTAATGGGTGCTGTGGTTATAGCGGGTAATGGTGTAGAAGTTCGGCAGACCGTACCAGTACTGGTAGCCTGTGCCGATATCCAGACGCAGCAGGCTCGCCTGCTGGTGGTTACCCAGCGGCTGAGTCGGGGTAAGTCCCGCCGCCGCCAGCTGCGAGACGCTGTATTTGGTTTTGAACCCATTGTTCAGCCCAGGCGCCTGGCCCAGCGCCTGTACCGCCACCAGATCGCCGCTCACCCAGCCGTGCTGCTTGAAGTAGTTCGCTACGCTGCCGATCGCATCGACCGGATCCCACAGGTTGATATGCCCGTCGCCGTTAAAGTCCACCGCGTACTGCCTGTAAGAAGAGGGCATAAACTGACCGTAACCCATCGCGCCGGCGAAGGAGCCTTTCAGATCGAGCGGGTCATCCTGTTCGCTGCGCGCCATCAGCAGGAACGTTTCCAGCTCGCTGGAGAAGTATTCTGCGCGGCGCGGATAGTTAAACGACAGCGTCGCCAGCGCATCAAGGATGCGGGTTTTCCCCATCACCCGGCCCCAGCGGGTCTCGACGCCAATAATCCCGACGATAATTTCCGGCGGCACGCCGTAAACCTGGTACGCGCGGTTGAGCGCATCCTGATACTGGTTCCAGAACGCCACGCCGTTCTGCACGTTATCCGGGGTAATAAACTGTTTTTTGTAGCGCAGCCAGGCGCCGTTTGGCCCTGACGGCGGCAGCCCGGTGGGCGCCTGACGGTCCATCAGACGCAGCACGTAGTCCAGGCGTTTGGCCTGCGAGAGAATTTGATGCAGCTGCTGTCGGTCGAAGCCGTGCTTGCTCACCATTTTATCAATGAACTGTTCCGCCGCCGGGTTATTGGCGAAATCGCCGCTCATCTCCATCACGTTATGCTGCGGCTCGAGTAAAAAACCGCCCGTGCCGCCCGCCATTTCCTTTTCCGCAGGAGTTTGAGGTTTGCTGCTGCAGGCAGCGAGGAGAACGCACAGGGGGAGTAAAGCCAGGGAACGACGCTTCAACATGGGACATCCATTTAACAAATCGGCAAGGGGTAATTATGGTAAAGCATGCGCCCGCTCACAAGGAAGCGGCGGCAATGTAAATTCTTTTTTATCACCCTTTTTCCTCTCGCCCCGCCGGATCCTTCGTTCACTTCAGCCACAATCTTTCAAAATAAAATATTTATCTTTCATTTTGCGATCAATATAACAATTTCAAACCTTTTAAAATGATTAAAATTAGCTGCCAGTTAGCAAGAAAAATAACACGCTGAAGGAGAGAACAATGATTGAAGTCGTTACCCACGGCGCCGAATGGTTTATCGGCCTGTTTCAGAAGGGAGGCGAGGTGTTCACCGGTATGGTCACCGGGATCCTGCCTTTGCTGATCAGTCTGCTGGTGATCATGAACGCGCTGATCAACTTTATTGGTCAGCAGCGGATCGAAAAGCTGGCGCAGCGCTGCGCCGGTAATCCGATCTCCCGCTACCTGCTGCTGCCCTGCATCGGCACCTTCGTTTTCTGTAACCCGATGACCCTGAGCCTTGGGCGCTTTATGCCCGAGAAATACAAACCGAGCTACTACGCGGCGGCCTCCTACAGCTGCCACTCAATGAACGGCCTGTTTCCGCACATCAACCCCGGCGAACTGTTCGTCTATCTGGGGATCGCCAACGGGCTAACCACCCTCGGTCTACCGTTAGGGCCGCTGGCGGTGAGCTATCTGCTGGTGGGCCTGGTGACGAACTTCTTCCGCGGCTGGGTGACCGACCTGACCACGTCGATTTTTGAGAAAAAAATGGCCATCCAGCTTGAGCAGAAAGTGCATCTGTCAGGAGCGACATCATGACCCGTATTCGCATTGAAAAAGGCGCCGGCGGCTGGGGCGGCCCGCTCGAACTGGACGCCGTTGCCGGTAAAAAGATTGTCTATATCACCGCGGGCACCCGCCCGGCGATCGTCGATAAAATTGCCCGCCTCACCGGCTGGCAGGCGGTCGATGGCTTCAAAGAGGGCGAACCGCCGGAAGCGGAAATCGGCGTGGCGATTATCGACTGCGGCGGCACCCTGCGCTGCGGTATCTACCCGAAGCGCCGCATCCCGACCATTAATATCCACGCGACCGGCAAATCGGGTCCGCTGGCGCAGTACATCGTCGAGGACATTTACGTTTCCGGCGTCAAAGAAGAGAACATTTTCGCGCTGGAAGAGGGTCCCTCCCCGGCCCCGCAGGCCGCGCCTGCCCAGCCGGCGGCCCGCGACTATGACACCAGCAAGAAAATAACCGAGCAGAGCGACGGCCTGCTGGCCAAAGTTGGTATGGGGATGGGCTCGGTCGTGGCGGTGCTGTTCCAGGCCGGGCGCGACACCATCGATACGGTGCTGAAAACCATTCTGCCGTTTATGGCCTTCGTCGCGGCGCTGATCGGCATCATCATGGCCTCCGGCATCGGCGACTGGATTGCCCACGGCCTGGCGCCGCTCGCCAGCCATCCGCTGGGCCTCGTCACCCTGGCGCTGATCTGCTCTTTCCCGCTGCTGTCGCCGTTTCTCGGCCCCGGCGCGGTCATCGCCCAGGTTATCGGCGTGCTGATTGGCGTGCAGATTGGCCTTGGCAATATTCCGCCGCATCTCGCCCTGCCCGCGCTGTTCGCCATTAACGCCCAGGCCGCCTGCGACTTTATCCCGGTTGGCCTGTCGCTGGCGGAAGCGCGCCAGGACACCGTGCGCGTCGGCGTACCGTCGGTACTGGTGAGCCGCTTCCTGACCGGCGCGCCAACGGTGCTGATCGCCTGGTTCGTTTCCGGATTTATTTACCAATAAGAGGTGCCTGAAGATGACCGTGATTTACCAGACCACCATTACGCATATCGGCGCCAGCGCGGCGATGGCGCTGGACGAGCAGATGCTGATCACCTTCCGCGAAGGCGCCCCGGCCGATATCGAAGAGTACTGCTTTATTCACAACCACGGCGAGCTCTCCGGCGCGCTGGTGCCGGGCGCTGAGCTGCAGCTCGGCGAGCTGCGCTACCCGGTCACCGCCGTCGGCGACGTCGCCGAGCAGAACCTGCGCGAGCTGGGCCATATCACGCTGCGCTTTGACGGCCACCGCGAAGCGGAATTCCCCGGAACCGTACACGTGGCGGGGCCGGTGCCGGAAGGCATCGCCGCCGGCTGCGTACTGAAATTTGTTGCTTAAGCTGTAAGGAGAAAATTATGAATCAGGTTGCTGTTGTCATCGGTGGGGGACAAACCTTAGGGGAGTTTCTGTGTCGCGGGCTTGCCGCGGAAGGCTATCGCGTGGCGGTGGTCGATATTCAGAGCGATAAAGCGACCCGCGTCGCGCAGGCCATCAATGCAGAACATGGCGAAGGCACGGCGTGGGGCTTCGGCGCGGATGCCACCAGCGAAGCCAGCGTGGTCGCCCTCGCCCGCGGGGTAGACGAAATATTTTCCCGCGTCGACCTGCTGGTCTATAGCGCCGGGATCGCTAAAGCGGCGTTTATCAGCGACTTCGCGCTGGGGGATTTCGACCGTTCGCTGCAGGTGAATCTGGTGGGCTACTTCCTCTGCGCCCGCGAGTTTTCCCGCCTGATGATCCGCGACGGCATTAAAGGTCGCATCATCCAGATCAACTCTAAATCCGGCAAAGTGGGCAGCAAGCATAACTCCGGCTATAGCGCGGCGAAGTTTGGCGGCGTGGGGCTGACGCAGTCGCTGGCGCTGGACCTCGCGGAGTACGGGATTACCGTGCACTCCCTGATGCTCGGCAACCTGCTGAAGTCGCCGATGTTCCAGTCTCTGCTGCCGCAGTACGCCACCAAGCTGGGGATCCCGGAGGAGCAGGTCGAGCAGTATTACATCGACAAAGTCCCGCTGAAGCGCGGCTGCGATTACCAGGACGTACTTAACGTGCTGATGTTTTACGCCAGTCCGCAGGCTTCATACTGCACCGGGCAGTCCATCAACGTCACCGGCGGGCAGGTGATGTTTTAAACCAGAGGTCCCGGATTGCGCTGCGCTTATCCGGGCTACAAAACCGGCACCCCGCGCCGATCCGTAGCCCGGGTAAGGCGCAACTCGCCGCCCTCCGGGGAAATATCGCACACGCCTTAAGGAGACTTTTATGGTTACCGCACTTATCACCATCGCCGCCATCGCCTGGATAACCCAGCTCGCCTTTGGCGGCTGGCAAATCAGGCAGTTCAATCGCGCATTCGATCGGCTGTGCCAGCAGGGACGCGTCGGCGTCGGCCGCTCCTCGGGGCGGTTCAAGCCGCGCGCCGTCGTCGCCATCGCCGTCGACGAAAACGACCGCATCCGCGATACGCTGTTAATGAAAGGCCTCACCGTCTTCGCCAGGCCGCAAAAAATTCCCGCCCTCACCGGTAAGCATCTCAAGGAATTGCAGCCTGATGTGATCTTTCCCAATGATCCGCTCTGTCAGAATGCACTATCATTAGCGCTTAATCCGAAACATGGATAATTTCGTTGTGAACGTTAATATCTTGCGAAATTATCATTTCGAAACTTTAAACGCAGGATACAACGCCTATGAAACCACGTCAGCGCCAGGCAGCCATTCTCGAGCACCTGCAATCGCAGGGCAAATGCTCGGTCGAAGAGCTGGCGCAACACTTCGACACCACCGGCACCACCATCCGTAAGGATCTGGTGATCCTTGAGAATGCCGGTACCGTTATCCGCACTTACGGCGGCGTGGTGTTAAATAAAGACGAGGCCGATCCGCCCATCGACCACAAAACGCTGATCAACACCCATAAAAAAGAGCGGATTGCCGAAGCCGCGGTCAGCTTTATTCACGATGGCGACTCGATCATTCTTGACGCCGGCAGTACGGTGCTGCAAATGGTGCCGATGCTCAGCCGCTTCAATAACATTACCGTGATGACCAACAGCCTGCATATCGTCAACGCCCTCTCCGAACTGGATAACGAACAAACCATCCTGATGCCGGGCGGCACGTTCCGCAAAAAATCGGCCTCCTTTCACGGCCAGCTGGCGGAAAACGCCTTCGAACACTTCAGCTTCGATCGACTGTTTATGGGCACCGACGGCATTGATTTAATCGCCGGCGTCACCACCTTTAATGAGGTTTATACGGTCAGCAAAGCGATGTGCAATGCCGCCCGCGAAGTTATCCTGATGGCCGACTCGTCGAAGTTTGGCCGCAAAAGTCCCAATATCGTCTGCGGCCTGGAGAGCGTAGACAAACTGATTACCGATGCCGATATCAGCCCGGAATTTAAGCGGGCGCTGGAAGACAAAGGCATCGAAGTCATTATTACTGGAGAACATCATGAGTAACTTTCTGTTAGAAGCCGGACGCCAGACCCTGATGCTGGAGCTTCAGGAGGCGAGCCGCCTGCCTGAACGCCTGGGCGACGACTTCATCCGCGCGGCGGAAACCATTATCCACTGCGAGGGCAAACTGGTCGTCTCCGGTATCGGTAAATCGGGTCATATTGGTAAAAAGCTGGCCGCCACCTTCGCCAGCACCGGCACCCCGGCATTTTTTGTTCACCCGGCGGAAGCGCTGCACGGCGACCTCGGCATGCTCGACAGCCGCGACGTGATGCTGTTTATCTCTTACTCCGGCAGCGCTAAAGAGCTGGATCTTATCGTTCCGCGCCTGGAGGAAAAATCTATTCCGCTGCTGGCGATGACCGGTAAATCCACTTCACCGCTGGCGCTGGCGGCCAAAGCGGTGCTTGATATTGCCGTAGAGCGTGAAGCCTGTCCGATGCACCTCGCGCCCACCTCCAGCACCGTCAATACCCTGATGCTCGGCGACGCGCTGGCCATGGCGGTCATGCAGGCCCGCGGCTTTAACGAAGAAGATTTCGCCCGTTCGCACCCGGCCGGCGCGCTGGGCGCGCGGCTGCTGAACAAAGTTCACCATCTGATGCGCCGCGACGGCGACGTGCCGCGCGTCGCCAACGACACCAGCGTCATGGACGCGATGCTCGAACTCAGCCGCACCGGCCTGGGGCTGGTGGCGGTCTGCGATGAGCGCAATCACGTGCAGGGCGTCTTTACCGACGGCGACCTTCGCCGCTGGCTGGTGGGCGGCGGCAGCTTACAGGATATCGTCAGCCAGGCGATGACCCGCAACGGCGTCACTCTGCAAGCGGAAAGCCGCGCGATAGAAGCCAAAGAGCGTCTGATGAAGCATAAAATCAGCGCCGCTCCGGTGGTGGATGAAAACGGCCAGCTGGTCGGCGCGATTAACCTGCAGAATTTTTATCAGGCCGGGATCCTTTAAGCCCCAGACGCTTCGCCAGCCGGTGCAGGTTGGCGACGTCGAGCCCCAGCGCGCGGGCGGCGGCGGCCCAGCTGCGGCCATTAGCCGCCAGCGCGCTGGCGATCGCTTCGCGCTGGAACGCCTCCGTCGCCTCGCGCAGGCTCACCGCTTCCGCTGCCGGCTGCGGGCTGACGGTCGGCAAGGCCGGCGCTTCCCCGACCAGCTGAAAATGCTGCGGCTCCAGCACGATATCATTACCCGCCTGCGTCGCCCGCGCCAGCACCACCGCCCGATGAATCGCATGCTCCAGTTCGCGTACGTTGCCCGGCCATGACCAGGCGAGCAGCCTGGCTCGCGTCGCTTCGCTTAAAATCACCTGCGCCAGCCCCATGCGCAAACGGCACTGTTCGCAAAAATAGCCGGCCAGCAGCACTACATCACTTTCCCGCTCGCGCAGCGCCGGAACCGACAGCGGAAACACGCTCAGGCGATGATACAGGTCGGCGCGAAAGCGCCCCTCCACCACCTCCTGACGCAGGTCGCGGTTGGTGGCCGCCAGCACCCGCACATCAACCCGCAGGCTGCGATCGTCGCCGACGCGCTGAATATCGCCATACTGCAGCACCCGCAGCAGCTTGGCCTGGAGCGCCAGCGAAAGCTCGCCAATTTCATCGAGGAACAGCGTCCCGTTGTCCGCCATTTCAAATTTACCGCTGCGGTTGCTGATCGCCCCGGTAAACGCCCCTTTGACGTGGCCAAACAGCTCGCTCTCCGCCACGCTCTCCGGCAGGGCCGCGCAGTTGAGATAGACCAGTGGATTGGCCGCCCGCGGCGACCCCTGATGCACCGCTTTCGCCACCAGCTCTTTGCCGGTGCCGGTCTCGCCGCTAATCAGCACGTTTAAGTCAGAAGCCGCGACGATGTCTATCTCTTTTTTCAGCTGCAGCATCGGCGCCGACAGGCCAATCATCTCCTGACGTTCGGCTGCCGGATACACGATAGCCTGCTCCGGCAGCACGTTTTGATTCTCCAGCCGGGCGATCAGCAGCGCGTTATTGAGCGCCCCGGCCACCAGGGCGGCAATCAGGCGCAGCTCCTCGTCGCTGAAGCTGTCAAAACGGTCCGCATCCATGCCGTCGAGGGTGAGCGCGCCGATCAGGGTTTGCCCGGCAAACAGCGGCAGGCCGACGCAGGCGTGCACCTTCAGGCTCTCCTGTCCGGGGATCAGGCCATCGTAAGGGTCCGGCAGATCGCTATCCGCCGGGAAGCGCACCACGTCCCCCGCCCGGGCAATCGCCTCCAGCCGCGGGTGGCCTTCAAGGGCAAAGCGTCGGCCAAGTACGTCCTGGGCCAGGCCATCAATCGCCAGCGGCACAAACTGGTGCGCCTCGTAGCGCAGCAGCGCCGAAGCATCGCAGCCGAGTATCTGCCGCAGGGTGGTAATCAAACGCGAAAAACGGTCGGCATGGCCGAGATCGCTTTGTAAATCAATGGCGATTTTCGCCAGGGCCTCGACGGAGAAACTCATTGTCGCCTCATAGTCATTTTGACACCAAACGTAGTCATATCGACTATTTTAACCATTGTCAATTTGACATCAACAGATTTAATAAAAAACTTAAAACACTTTAAATTCAATTAATTAAAAAGTTGGCACGCAACTTGATATAAGCAAAACATCTTATTTGAACACTGCTGAATTAATTGAGGTTGCTATGTCTATTCTGGTTAAAAATAACATTCATTGGGTTGGCCAACGCGACTGGGAAGTGCGTGATTTCCACGGGACTGAATACAAAACGCTGCGCGGCAGCAGCTACAACAGCTATCTCATCCGGGAAGAAAAAAATGTGCTGATCGATACCGTCGATTATAAATTCAGCCGTGAATTCGTGCAGAACCTGCGCGGTGAAATCGACCTCGCCGATATTGATTACATCATTATCAACCATGCTGAGGAGGACCATGCCGGCGCGCTGACCGAGCTGATGACCCAGATCCCGGACACCCCGATTTACTGTACCGCCAACGCCATCGACTCCATCACCGGACACCATCATCACCCGGAGTGGAATTTTAAGGTGGTGAAAACCGGCGACAGCCTGGATATCGGCAACGGCAAGCAGCTGATTTTCGTCGAAACCCCGATGCTGCACTGGCCGGATAGCATGATGACCTATATGACCGGCGACGCGGTGCTGTTCAGCAACGACGCCTTCGGCCAGCACTACTGCGATGAACATCTGTTTAATGATGAAGTTGACCAGGTTGAGCTTTATGAGCAGTGCCAGCGCTACTATGCCAATATTCTGACCCCGTTCAGCCGCCTGGTGACGCCGAAAATTACCGAAATCCTCGGCTTTAACCTGCCGGTGGATATGATTGCGACCTCCCACGGCGTGGTCTGGCGCGATAACCCGACGCAGATCGTCGAAAAATATCTCGAGTGGGCGGCGGATTATCAGGAAGACCGCATCACGATTTTCTACGACACCATGTCCAACAACACCCGCATGATGGCCGACGCGATAGCCCAGGGCATTACCGACGTGGATCCGCGGGTGGCGGTGAAAATTTTCAATGTCGCCCGCAGCGATAAAAATGAAATCCTGACCAACGTGTTCCGCTCGAAGGGCGTGCTGGTCGGCACCTCAACCATGAATAACGTGATGATGCCGAAAATCGCCGGGCTGGTGGAGGAGATGACCGGCCTGCGTTTCCGTAACAAGCGCGCCAGCGCCTTCGGCTCCCACGGCTGGAGCGGCGGCGCGGTTGACCGCCTGTCCACGCGTTTACAGGATGCGGGCTTTGAAATGTCCCTGAGCCTGAAGGCCAAATGGCGCCCGGATCTCGACGCGCTGGAAGTGTGCCGCGAGCACGGCCGCGAAATCGCCCGCCAGTGGGCCCTCTCCCCGCTGCCGGCGAGCCAGGCCAAACACGCCGCGCCTGAGGCAACGCCCTGCGCAGCGCCAGCGGCAGCCGATCTCGGCCCGAAAATGCAGTGCAGCGTTTGCCAGTGGATTTACGACCCCGAACAGGGCGAACCAAACCAGGACGTCCAGCCGGGTACGCCGTGGAGCGAAGTCCCGGATAACTTCCTCTGCCCTGAGTGTTCGCTGGGTAAAGATGTGTTTGACGTTCTGGCATCGGAGGCAAAATGAGTGATGGCATCGTCATCATCGGCTCGGGCTTCGCGGCCCGTCAACTGGTGAAAAATATTCGCAAGCAGGACCCGAATATCCCGCTGACCCTGATCGCCGCCGACAGCATGGATGAGTACAACAAACCGGATCTCAGCCATGTGGTCAGCCGCGGGCAGAACGCCGACGACCTGACCCTGCAAACGGCGGGCGAGTTTGCCGAGCAGTACAATCTGCGCCTGTTTCCGCATACCTGGGTCAGCGATATCGACGCCGAGCAGCACCTGGTGAAGAGCCAGGACCGCGAGTGGCGCTATGACAAACTGGTGCTGGCCACCGGCGCGACGCCGTTTATCCCACCGGTGCCGGGCCGCGAGCTGATGCTGACCCTGAACAGCCAGCGGGAATACGGTGCGGCGCAAAGCCATCTGCGCGATGCAAAAAGGGTGCTGATCGTCGGCGGCGGGCTGATTGGCTGCGAGCTGGCGATGGATTTCTGCCGCGCCGGCAAAGCGGTGACGGTGGTGGATAACTCCGCCAGCGTACTGTCGGCCCTGATGCCGCCCGAGGCCAGCAGCCGACTGCAGCATCGTCTGACCGACATGGGCGTGCATCTGATGCTGAAGTCCCGGCTGGAAAGCCTGGCGCAGAGCGCCGACGGGATTCGCGTCACCCTTGACCGCCAGCGTACGGTGACGGTGGATGCGGTGGTGGCCGCCGCCGGTTTACGCCCGGAAACGGCGCTGGCGCGGCATGCGGGACTGCAGACGCACCGCGGCGTGGTGGTGAACAGCCAACTGCAAACCAGCCATCCGGCGATTTACGCCCTCGGCGATTGCGCGGAAATCAACGGCATGGTCCTGCCTTTTCTGCAGCCGATTCTGCTAAGCGCTATGTGCCTGAGTAAAAATCTGCTGGCCCAGCAGGGAGAACTGAAGCTGCCGCCGATGCTGGTGAAGGTCAAAACGCCGGATTTACCGCTGCACCTGGCGGGCGATACCCGGCGCGAGGATCTGACGTGGAATATCGTTGCCGCCAAAGACGGCCTGGTCGCGAAAGGCGTTGACGCCGAGAACCAGCTGCGCGCTTTTGTGGTCAGCGAGGATCGCATGAAAGATGCTTTTGCCCTGCTCAAGCAGCTGGTGAGTTAACCTCGATGAAATAATGTTATTCCCGGGTCGCGGCGTAAACGCCTTACCCGGGCTACCCAACTTGCGAGGCGCTCGGGTTTGGTAGCCCGGCTAAGCGCAGCGCGAGCCGGGGAAATGCCCAACCTACCGCGCCAGATTATCGTACCCGCGCCAGCGGTAGTTGAGCACCGACAGCACCCAGCAGGCCACGAACAGCCCGACCACCACAAAACCGGCGTCGCCGAGATGGTCGTTCAATGCGCCAACCCAGCGCCAGAGGCCGCCGCTCAGAGAGAACTTATCCATCAACAGCCCCAGCGCTTCCAGACCGCCGATAAACAGCGCCACCACCACCGAGGTACCGGTAATGGTCATATTGTAATAGAGCTTGCGCTGCGGCTTGCTGAACGCCCAGCCGTAGGCGCCGACCATCAGCACGTTATCGAGCGTATCCACCAGCGCCATCCCGCTGGCGAACAGCGCCGGAAAAACCATAATCGACCAAATTGACACCCCGCTCGACGCGCTGGCGGCGGAGATCCCCAGCACGCCGATTTCCGTCGCCGTATCAAAGCCGAGGCCAAACAGAAAGCCCACCAGATACATCTGCCAGCTGCGGCTAATCAGGCGGAAGGTTTTACCGAACAACCAGCTCATCATGCCGCCGCCGGTCATGACCTCATCGCTCACCTTTTCGCCCTGCTTCCACGCCCGAAAGCTGCGCCAGACGCTGCGCAAAATGACCAGGTTGATAAAGGCCATCACCAGCAGAAACAGCGCCGACACGGCGGTGCCGATAACGCTGCCGGTCTCGTGAAACCAGCTCATCTGCTGGCCAAACGCGGTGGCGGTCGCGGCAATCGCCGCCGAAGCCAGCACCACAATCGACGAATGCCCCAGCGAGAACCACGCGCCAACGGCAAAAGGCCGCTTCCCCTGCTGCATCATTTTGCGGGTCACGTTGTCGATGGCCGCGATATGGTCGGCGTCCACCGCGTGGCGCAGACCATAACCCCAGGCCAGCAGGCTGGCGGCCATCAGCGCGCCGCTGCCGCCGAACGCCGTAAACGCCCAGCCCCAGGCCAGCAAATTGGCGGCAATCAATGCCAGCACCAGCGCCGCTGCGCGCGGCTGCTGACGCAAAATCGTCACTATCATATCGGTGTCCTTTAAGCCTGCAGGCGGGCCGCAGCGATAACCGCCTGGCCGAAGGCAATCGCGCCATCGCCTGCGGGCAGCTGCTGCGGAAAGAGCAGAGTAAAATCGGCCAGATAAAAGGTCAATCGCGCCGTCAGCAGGCGGTTGTGCAGTACCCCGCCGCCGAAGGCCAGCGTGTGAATATTCCGCGCGTTCGCGCAATCGCGCATCATGGCCGCCAGCCCGCGGGCCAGCGCATCATGAAAGGCCCACGCTTTTTGCGCCGGGCTCGCCTGCCAGCTCAGCCACTGCTGCCAGAACGTCGCCAGATCCAGTTTTCCATCGCGCCACGGCAGGGTCACCGGATGATCCACGCCTTCGCAGGTCGCCGCCAGCGCCTCCAGACGGCACGCCGCTTCCCCCTCATAGCTCAGGGTTAGCGGAGCGCAGCCCAGCGCGCAGGCGACGGCGTCAAACAGACGGCCGCACGACGATGCCTGCGGCGCATTAATACCGCGCTCGATTGCCCGCGCCAGCAGCGGCCAGCTTTGCTGGCGCAGCGCGGCGGTGTCGGCATAATTCTGCCACTCGGGGACGAAGGCCAGGCAGTGGGCGAGCAGATTGCGCCACGGCTGACGCGCCGCGAGGTCGCCGCCGGGCAGCGCCACCGCCGGCAGACCGCCGAGATGCTCGCACTCGCGATAGTTGACCCGCAGGCACTCGCCGCCCCACAGCTCGCCGTTTTCCCCCATCCCGATACCGTCGAGGATAAGGGCAATCACGTCGCCGCCCTCCCGCGGCCAGCGGTGCTCGGCCAGGCAGGCGGCCGCGTGGGCATGATGATGCAACACGCGGTCCACCGGCAGCATAAGCGACGCCGCCCACCGCGAAGCGCGGTAGCCGGGATGGGCGTCGGCAACCACCCGCTGGGGGGTAAAAGCGTAAATCTCCTGCATCAGACGCAGCGCTTGCCGCCACTGCGCCTCGACGCCCTCCTCATCGAGATCGCCAAAATGCTGGCTGAGCACCGCTTCATCGCCGCGCAGCAGGCAGAACGTATTTTTCATATCCGCGCCGAGAGCCAGCAGCGGCGGTACGTCGTGGAAACCCGGCGGCAGCGCCAGCGCGTCAGGCACGTAGCCGCGGGCACGGCGCAGCATCTCGCCGCTTTGCCGCACCACGGAATCATCCATCCGCTGCACAATCTCGCGATTATGCAGCAGAAATCCGTCGGCAATTCCGGCTAAATCCGCCAGCGCCTCGGCGTTGGTTAACGCCGGCGGGCGGCCGCTGAGGTTGCCGGATGTCATCACTAATGGGCGCGCCAGCGCCTGCGAAAGTAAATGCTGCAGTGGATTAGACGGCAGCATCCCCCCTACTTCCGCAAGCCCTGGCGCAATCTGGTCGCACAGGCCGGCCACCTGCGTTTTCTCCAGCAGCACGATCGGCGCGGCGGGAGAGGTCAGCAGCGTCAGCGCCGGTTCATCGAGCCCCGCCGTTGTCGCCAGCATCACCGCCAGCGGTTTCGCCGGGCGATGCTTGCGCGCCCGCAGCTTCGCCACGGCCTCGCGGTTTCCGGCGTCGCAAAGCAGATGGAAACCGCCCAGCCCCTTCACCGCCACAATATCGCCCGCCAGCAGGCGAGCAATCGTCGCATCTAAGGCGGCCTCGCCAAATAAATGCTCCTGCGGGCCGCGCCACTCCAGCTGCGGCCCGCACTCGGCGCAGGCTACCGGCTGCGCGTGAAAGCGGCGATCGGCGGGATCGCCATATTCCGTCGCGCAGGCGGGGCAAAGAGGAAACGGCGACATAGAGGTCAGCGGGCGGTCGTAGGGCATAGCGCGAATAATGGTAAAGCGCGGCCCGCAGTGGGTGCAGTTGATAAACGGATAGCGGTAGCGGCGCTCCCGCGGGTTGTTCATCTCCGCCAGGCATGCCGGGCAGGTAGCGGCATCGGGCACAATCTGCGTGCGCATGCTTCCGGCCCCGCTTTGGCGGATGGTAAAGCCCGGCGGCGGCGCGGCCCAGACAAAAGGCGCCGCTGCCGCGCTGTCGATACGCGCCAGCGGCGGGCAGCGCCGGATTAACGCGGCGAGAAATGGCGCATCATCGCCGACAAGGCGCACCAGCACGCCGTCGCCGTCGTTGCACACGTCGCCGCGCAGCCCCAGCTGCTGCGCCAGCTGCCAGACGAAGGGGCGGAATCCCACCCCCTGCACTTTACCGCGAATGCGGATTTGCACCCCGTTCATTGCGCGACCGGCTTACCAGGCCAGCGCGGTGCGGCGGCGTTTTTCGATATTCATCTGTTCGAGCTTGTTGCGGTCGACGCAAATCAGCGCGTGGGTCGGACAGGCATCCATACAGGCCGGGCCTTCCTCACGGTGGTGGCAAAGGTCGCATTTGTTGGCTTCGGCTTTTTCCGCCATCACGTTCAGCCCCGCGCCGCTGTGGCGGATAACCGGGCGCACCACCACTTCCATGGCGCCGTAGGGACAGGCCACCACGCAGGTTTTGCAGCCGATGCAGCGCTCCTGCATCACGTGGACGAAGCCCTGATCGCGGCTGATCGCGCCGTTCGGACAGACGTTGGCGCACGGGGCGTCCTCGCACTGACGGCAGGCGGTGGCCGTCGACACATTAACGCCTTTGATCACGTGAATACGCGGTAAAAAGCTTTTTGGCGTCAGCGCGGCGCAGTCCTGATTTTCCTGATGAGAGACCACGCAGGCCACTTCACAGGTGCGGCAGCCGATGCATTTGCTCGCGTCGGCGATAATGAAACGGTTCATCCATTTCTCCAGCTGTAAGAAGGTTACGCGCCGGAGTATGCATAATGCGTTCCAACTTTTATCTTACTGATATTAAAGAAGATAAATACGGAAGATACTGTCATCGTCAGTTGTGACGATGACAGCTGACGACGTCAGGCGTGCGGGCCGGGAACCATCGAGTCGCGTTCAATCAGCTCGCCGGAAAAGGTTTGCTGAAATTTAAAATCGCCGCCGTCGAGCATAAAGATCAGCCGGTTAATGCTCTCTTTGATCATCTCCGTCACCGGGACTTTGACGCTGGAGAGCGCCGGCACCATAAACGGCGCCAGCGCGATATCGTCAAAGCCCACCACCGAAACCTGCTCCGGGACCTTGACGCCGAGCTGGTGCAGCTGCTTCATCGCGCCAACCGCCATATCGTCGTTGCTCGCCACCAGCGCGCTATAGCCGACGCGGCGCTGGCGCAGCGTCTCGACTCCCGCCGCGCCGGTTTCCGGCGTCCAGCGGCCTTCGACGATCAGAGAGTCATTCAGGGCAATGCCGCCGCGGGCCAACGCGTCTTTATAGCCCGAGAGGCGCTCTACGCCGGTTGGCGAATCCAGCGAACCGGTAATAAACGCGATTTCCCGATGGCCCAGCGCGATAAGCTTTTCCACCGCCATCATCGCCGAGGCCTTTTGATCGGACCAGACGCAGTGGCTGGCGTTGCGGCGCAGGCGGCGGTTGAGCACCATGATCGGCCGCTCATGATTTTCGATAATCTCATCCATCTCATCAACGCTGAGAAAGCGCGGATAGATAATAATCGCATCGCAGCGCAGATCGAGCAGATACTGAATCGCCTCGCGCTCCTCCTCCGCGCTGTGCTTGCCGTCGGCGAGGATCAGCTGCCGCCCTTTGTCTTCGGTCATCCGCGCCACGTGGTAAAGCAGTTCGCTGAAATAGACGCCGTGATAAAGGGTGTTGGTCACCACCAGCCCGAGGGTCTGGGTCTTTTTCGTCGCCAGGTTGCGCGCCAACAGATTCGGCCGGTAGCCGCTTTCGGCCACCGCCTGGAAGACGCGATCTTTGGTCTCCTGGCTGACATAGCCGTTCCCCGACAGCACCCGCGAAACGGTGGCCTTTGACACCCCCGCGCGCTTCGCTACCTCCAGCATCGTTGCCATGTGGTTATTCCTGTTGCCAATGTTGCCCGCAGTGTACTGCACGCGCTGCGCTTTTTCAGCATTTGCGCGTCGCCCGCGCTGATGCGCACACAGCGATCAAAATCACAAAATCGAGATCTTATTTTTTTATTTCTTGTATGCATTCATGAAACTAATCATGATTTTGTGGAACCGGTTTCCTATGTATGCATGATGCCGCTCCGCTTTCCGGCGCGGCGACAAGCCAGTACCCCATTGATAAACAGGATAAAATCCGATGTCTAAAAATTATGCAGCTCTGGCGCAGCAGATTATCGCGGCAATTGGCGGCGCAGATAACGTTGCCGCCGTCACCCACTGCATGACCCGCCTGCGTTTCGTGGTCAAAGACAACGAGCGGGTCGACAGCGCCACCCTCAAAGGGCTGAAAGGCGTGCTCGGCGTCGTACGTAGCGATAACCAGTGCCAGGTGATCGTGGGCAATACCGTCTCCCAGGCGTATCGTGAAGTGGTTGCGCTGCTGCCGGGGGATCTGCGCCCCGCCGAACCGCAGGGGAAACCGCCCATTACCCTGAAACGCATCGGCGCCGGGATCCTCGACGCGCTGATCGGCACCATGTCGCCGCTGATCCCGGCGATTATCGGCGGATCGATGGTTAAGCTGCTGGCAATGATCCTCGAGATGACCGGCGCGCTGCCCAAAGGCGCGCCAACGCTGACTATTCTGACGGTTATCGGCGACGGCGCGTTCTTCTTCCTGCCGCTGATGGTCGCGGCCTCCGCGGCGGTGAAGTTCAAAACCAATATGTCGCTGGCGATTGCGATTGCCGGGGTGCTGGTACACCCGAGCTTTATCGAGCTGATGGCCAAAGCCGCCCAGGGCGAGCACGTGGAGTTCGCCTTTATTCCGGTGACGGCGGTGAAATACACCTATACCGTGATCCCGGCGCTGGTGATGACCTGGTGTCTCTCCTATATCGAACGCTGGGTCGACCGTATCACCCCGGCGGTGACAAAAAACTTCCTTAAACCGATGCTGATCGTGCTGATCGCCGCTCCGCTGTCGATTCTGCTGATTGGCCCGCTCGGCATCTGGATCGGTAGCGCCATTTCCGCGCTGGTCTATACGATCCACAGCTATCTCGGCTGGCTGTCGGTGGCGATCATGGGCGCCCTGTGGCCGCTGCTGGTGATGACCGGGATGCACCGGGTCTTTACCCCGACTATCATTCAGACCATCGCCGAAACCGGCAAAGAGGGCATGGTAATGCCGTCGGAAATCGGCGCTAATCTGTCGCTGGGCGGTTCGTCGCTGGCGGTGGCGTGGAAAACCAAAAACCCGGAGCTGCGCCAGACGGCGCTGGCGGCCGCGGCTTCCGCGATTCTGGCGGGGATTTCCGAACCGGCGCTGTACGGCGTGGCGGTGCGGCTGAAGCGACCGCTGATCGCCAGCCTGATCAGCGGCTTTATCTGCGGCGCGGTGGCCGGTATTGCCGGGCTCGCCAGCCACTCAATGGCGGCGCCGGGGCTGTTTACCAGCGTCCAGTTTTTCGACCCGGCCAATCCGATGACCATCGTCTGGGTCTTCGGCGTCATGGCGCTGGCGGTAGTGCTGTCGTTTGTCCTGACGCTGATGCTTGGCTTTGAAGATATTCCGCAAGAAGAAGCCGCCGCCGACGCCAGACAGCGCCAGGCCGGCACCCAGGCTTCTCACGCCTGAACACCATTTTGTTAACGAGGTAACGCATGGCGACTTTTCCACAGGGATTTTTATGGGGCGGCGCACTGGCCGCCAACCAGTCCGAAGGGGCATATCTGGAGGGCGGCAAAGGGCTGACCACCGTCGATATGATTCCCCACGGCGCGCACCGCCTGGCGGTCAAGCTGGGGCAGGAGAAACGCTTCGCGCTGCGCGACGATGAGTTCTACCCGAGCCACGAGGCGATCGATTTTTATCATCGTTATAAAGAAGATATCGCCCTGATGGCGGAGATGGGCTTTAGCGTCTTCCGCACCTCTATCGCCTGGAGCCGTCTGTTTCCTGAGGGCGATGAGCTGGAACCGAACCCGGAAGGGATCGCCTTTTATCGCTCGCTGTTCGAGGAGTGCAAAAAGCACCGCATCGAGCCGCTGGTGACGCTGTGCCATTTCGACGTGCCGATGCACCTGGTCACCGAGTACGGCTCCTGGCGCAATCGAAAAATGGTGGAGTTCTTCACCCGCTACGCCCGCACCTGCTTTGAAGCCTTTGATGGCTTGGTGAAATACTGGCTTACCTTCAATGAAATCAACATCATGCTGCACAGCCCGTTCTCCGGCGCCGGTCTGGTGTTTGAAGAGGGGGAAAATCAGGAGCAGGTGAAATACCAGGCCGCCCATCACGAACTGGTCGCCAGCGCCTTAGCGACCAAAATCGCCCACGAGGTGAATCCGCAAAATCAGGTCGGCTGTATGCTGGCGGGCGGCAACTTCTACCCCTACTCCTGTAAGCCGGAAGACGTGTGGATGGCGCTGGAGAAAGATCGCGAGAACCTGTTCTTTATCGATGTCCAGGCGCGCGGCGCGTATCCTGTCTGGGCGGCGCGGGTATTTCGCGAGAAAGGCGTGACTATCGCCAAAGAGTCCGGCGATGATGAAATCCTGCGCCATACCGTCGATTTCGTCTCCTTCAGCTACTACGCTTCACGCTGCGCGTCGGCGGAGATGAACGCCGGCAACACCAGCGCCGCCAATATCGTTAAATCGCTTAAGAATCCGCATATTCAGGCCAGCGAATGGGGCTGGGGCATCGACCCGCTCGGCCTGCGCATCACCATGAATATGATGTATGACCGCTACCAGAAACCGCTGTTCCTCGTGGAAAACGGTCTCGGCGCGCGGGATGAGATTGACGCTAACGGCGAGATTAATGACGACTATCGCATCAGCTATCTGCGCGAGCATATTAAGGCGATGGGTGACGCCATCGAGGACGGCATTCCGGTGATGGGCTACACCAGCTGGGGCTGTATCGATCTGGTGTCCGCCTCCACCGGCGAGATGAGCAAGCGCTACGGCTTTGTCTACGTCGACCGCGACGATGCCGGACGCGGCACGCTGGCGCGAAAACGCAAAAAGTCGTTCTGGTGGTATAAGAAGGTGATTGCCAGCAATGGGGAAGATTTGGCGTAGTGTGCCCCGCGGACTGAGGGAGCCTCAGCTTAACAAACACCTGCAAAACGGAAATTTTCCCGGCTTGCGCTACGCTTAGCCGGGCTACAGGTTCATCAACGCCCGCGGACCGGTAGCCCGGGTAAGGCGTTTACGCCGCGACCCGGGAAAAAGCACACTTGCTCCCCCTGGCCGAACTTCCGGCTACAGGTTCATCAACGCCCGCGGACCGGTAGCCCGGGTAAGGCGTTTACGCCGCGACCCGGGAAAAAGCACACTTGCTCCCCCTGGCCGAACTTCCGGCTACAGGTTCATCAACGCCCGCGGACCGGTAGCCCGGGTAAGG
>NZ_JBEAFH010000075.1:0-29795 GCF_040061575.1 Klebsiella sp. CB_Kp196 | reverse complement strand
GTCAGGGTTACCACTTTATCCGTCGCAGCATTCCCGTCCGTTGTCACCGTCACCGCGCCCGGAGCCAGCTTAAACAGATTACAGAAAACCTGCGTGACCGTTGTCGATGAGATTTGGCTAAAAACCTTGCCAGTTAACTCACTGACAACATACTTAATAACCCCGGCAGTAGTTAGTTCATATCCGGCGGCCGTCACTGCCGAATTCAGTACCGCCAGCATCAGGCTTCCTGACGAGGCATCATAAGTGATCCCCGCGGAAGTCCCACCCGCGATGGTAGTCGGTAAATAAGCTTCGTATACGCCTTTCCTGTCACGAATAATACGCGTCGTATCTGATGGCAGAGACCCCGGTAATGTCACCGGAATATACATCAGGGTCCGTCCCGTGGTGGTGTTGATCGCCACCGAATTGATTATGCGCGGTGCGAAGATAAAATCCACGTACGGCGATGAAATAGTTGCGCCGGAAATGGATTCCCCCTCCAGCAGCGTCAGTTTCTCCACCGTACCCAGACTGTCCGTGATAGACAGCACCATACGCCGGTTATTCGTCGCCAGAGACAATCTGCTCAGTCTGAAAATCGAGGGACCGTTAAAGGTGGCGCTGTAGGCTACCGCAGAGGCGAAACTCCCTACCACACCCAGATCGTTACTGAACTCCGGTAACTCAGCAGACAGCGACCGCAGTTGATCCGCTGCGCTACCCTGCTGATTATCCTGAATCGTGACGGCGTTAGCTTTTGCTCTTTGCTCTCCGGTGTCTATCACCAGCTTTTTGGTGGCAGTGATTATTGCGCTGCAGACCTGATCCGTTGCAACGGTCACTGTGCCCGCCTCGGAGAAAAAGAGGGTGTACTCCGGCAGTGTCTGCGTTTCCGTGGATTGCTGGCTCAGCATCAAACCGCCGTAGGTATCCCAGAAATATGCAGTAGCCCCGCTAATGCTGTCCTCGTAACCCGCTGCTGTTATTCTGCTTTTCGCAACTGCGATATACAAAATCTCGTTAGCAGCATCAAACGCCAGCGTATCAGTTGTGTAGGTATACGATGATGAGGCAAGACCAATGGTGATACGATTTTGACGGTCACGCAGTACACGCGCCTCTGTGGCTGAAAACGCCTGGGGGAGCTTAATCGTTCCCTTCAGCACCCAGGTATTGGTGCCAGCCGAAACGCTGTCAACAATGAACTGGCGCATCGCCACATCGAAGTACGGCGTTGTCAGCACGCCGTCGGAAAGCGTTTCCCCGTTAAAGAATCCCTGACTGAACAGTGTCCTGCCTGCACCTGTAATCGTCAGGATACAGGCAGCAGTAGAAAACGCTGTAGAGAATGACGTTAGCCGCAACAGGGTGCGCTCAGAAAATGAGCCGCTGTTATTGAGGGGAACCGATCCACCTACAGACCAGGCAGATAGCTGCTGAGTAAAATCAGCGGCCAGAGTACGGCGGTCAGGCATACTCATTCCGTGTAACTGGTTATCACGAACAGCAGACGCAGTGGCAACCTGACCGGCAGCCGTCAGGACCTGTTCAACTGAATTCTGCGAAGGCATCTTCCGCCCTGTCGCCTCCAGCGTACCGCCGTTGTTGATGACCTCAATAGCCAACGCGGTATCGTCCGGACTGCGGTAGTACGTGGTCGAACCAACAGGTATATTCGCGATATCAGCCTGAGCGGCGGCCAGCGTCATATACTGCCGACTGAGCGGAATCAGGTTCTGGCGCGTCTCCTCGACGACCTTATCCCCTTCCGCCTTAATCCCGTCGACGGTGTAATGCTCACCTCCAAGGCGATCCGTGTAGGTTAAATCAGTGCTGGTTACGACCTTATCCAGCATTCCGCCCGCATAAACATGGTCACGAATATCATCACTCGGTACTGTCTTTTGCGTCGGCGTTGGTAATTCTGCCATGTGCTTGTCGCCCTATAAATGGCGCACGAAACCCTCAGAAATTAATCTGATGGTGTGCGCGAAGGTTAATTATTACTGCTGTGCGTTACGGATAAATCAGGTCTGAATATTCAGAGAGGGTTAATGTCTGGGTGTCGTCACCATTGGGTTTGGCTGTTTCGACGCGCCAGATGGTGGAGTTAAGTTCTGTGCTGGTTGCTATGAAGTAGCGACTGGCGTTCTGCACCGTCGTCCGATCGTAAATGTTCAGGTCGAACGCATCAGCTGCAGCCTGAAAAGCCTTAGGCTTGTCGGTTACGGGGTATGCGCGCCAGCGGCCGCGGTAATTACCGAGACTATCCGTCATCACCACCCACATATCGCCGAGAGTAAAATCGATGCGCTCAGAGGTGCTGAACACATCTCCGTTACGGGCGGTGATATAGCCATTCTGCTGCTTGTTGTCGTACATGTCCGGGCACTGCACCACCGCACCGCGGATAACCTGCGTCGATTCCAGCACTTTCACCGTCATTCCGACACGCGAAAGCATAATGCGGCGCGCCTCAAGCCACGCCCTATCTTCCGCCTGCGTTTTATTGCGACAGCCGTCCAGGCTGATCTGCAACGCGTTGATGGTCGCGTCTTCTACTTCAACGATGCCGCTTTGGTCAATCTGCAGGTAGATATAGGCCTTCTTATTGGTGAGCGGATCAACATAATCTACCGTAACGCCGTCGTAGCCGCCGGGCAGTGACATCTGCCAGGAAACTTTATACTCGTCCCAGAACATGTTTGAGCGCGCGAAAACCGCGTCCGGATTCGCCACTTTCTCATCGCGCCAGAACGTCAGCACATCGCCGATGTTGTTCCCATCGACGCGGGCCACATTGCAGATGGTTTTGATACGCTCACCGAGGGAGAGCTTTTCATCCGAGAAGGTGTAATCGAAGTAGCCGAGCTCGGGAACAGTTATTGAATCAGCGATCGCGTACAGCGTAGCGATATCGATGCTCGAAGCGTCCTGCCTGCCGATGACTATCCATTCATGCAGTGCGGCGTCGGCAAACGAGCGGCTTGGGCGTAGCGTGTAGTCAATCAAGCCAGTGGTGCGGTCGTAGGTGATGGTGTGGCGCTGTGCGAGCATGTTGTATTTCTGCTCGCGGTTGCTGTTGCTGTTGTTCGGCCCCTTAATGGTGACTTTGGCGATAGTGTCGTCAGGGTAGACCACATTTTCGCGCACGTTCACCGCGTGGATCGCCATCAGCGTCACAACGTTACCGTCATTGCTATTATCCAGGCGCTCAATCGTCACAGCGTAACGGCCAACACCCGCCGCCGGCGTAAACTTATGAGAGGTACGATAATATTTGGTCGAGATCTTATAGTTGTTATCAAAAAAGTAATCATACTGCTCAGCCGTTCCTGGCACCTGATTGTTATTGCTGTCGACCTTCCAGAATTTAATCCTGTAACGCGTTGTGCCGTCGGTTGCGCCGAGCTGCACCATCACGTGTACCCATACCTGAGTGGACTCAAGCGGAGAAACTGACGGACCAATCACCAGCGGGGTCTGGTCGTTGAGAGTGAACAGTGTCAGGTTAATTGTTGCATCAGCCGGCAGCGTGGTGATTTCACCGGTCATATCTCCGAGATAAAACGTGGTGTATGACACGGTGTCGGTGCCAATGAAGCTCTCAGAAAAGACGATATTGCCGCTACCAGTAACATTCCTGGTAACCGTTCCGCCGCTGGCATTCCATGTAGCGTTAATAACAAACGTCACGGGGTGTGGAACGGCAAGAGCGGCAAAATATGAGAAATTATCGTCGTTAGAGAGTACCGTCGCCTTAAGTTGGTTGCTCTCGATAACCATCACATTTGGCGAGCCTGTAGTCGCAGTTTGCGCCGGGAAATCGTCGCTTTCATTCAAGCCTGGAACTTCTTCATTATCCACGTCATCGAACTGATATCCGACCTCAATAGTGCCGATAGTGGCGCCAGGGTTGAACGTCTGGTAGCTGGCGCCGGCCAGGCTGCCGAGGTTCGATTCTGAGTAGCGAACAGAGGAAGTTGTGTATTTCCCATAGCCGACCTCAAACCACTCGGTGATAAATTTGTTGTTGTCGATAAACTCAAACAGCGCCTGCTGAATCAGGTCTGGAAAGACGCGGCACTGGCCGTAAATATTCGGACGCCCCTTGTAGAGCCGCGCCCGGTTGGTTTGCCCTGTTGCGTCGTTGTTTGGTGATTCGCCGGTTGAGATGGAAGGTGAAGAAGCGTTCTGCTGGCCGGTTATCCCTGCCAAAACTTTTTTAGTGAATCGGATCGGATTGAGGTGCTCAATCGGGTTGAGCAGCGTTTTAATCAGGCCGCCACCCTCTGGCTGGTCAAATACTGAAACAGCATCGCCAGCACGCAGCGGATAGGACAGGTCAAAATCATCATCCAGTTTGCGGCCGTTGAGCTTCACCACGACGTTGTTATGCAGCTTCAGCTTGTCGAGCAAGGCGATCAGTTGAGTGCCAGGATCTTCCGTTCCGCGTTGCTTAGGTGCGCCCGGTAGGCGCTGGAGCTCATATCGAACCATGCACCAGATACTCCACTTTGTTATAGATTTTCTGAAGGATGACGGCGCTGTCCGTACGCACGAAGCCAAACTCGCCGCGGGAATGCAGGCATTTCCCTGGATTAATCATTACGCCGACGTGCGCCGGTGCATCGCCGTAATAGAACACCGCTAAGCAGCCGGATACCGGCACCGGAACCCGGCGCCAGTGTTCGAGTTCTTCTTCGTAGCAGGTGATGAAATCTGAGCCAGACTCGTAGCCGGCGACGTGGTGGAGCTCCAGCCCCAGAACGTGCCGGTAATACAAAACCACGAGGCCCCAGCAATCCAGTTCGTCGAACGTGCAGGCGCGGTTAGCCCAGGGCTTGCCATTAACGAGTCCGATAAATTCGCTCTGTGTCATACCGTAATCAGCCCAGGGTAGTCTTTCGTGGTGTAAATGATGGGGTTGGCCAGCGTCAGCGGGTTGGTCTTGCCTGAGTTAACCGTGACGTTGCTACCGTCGGCGCCGACGTCACGCACAAACAATGACCAGGTCTTCATCGGCGTAGCGTCGCCGATCGCATTCCACTGCTGATATTTGCAGGTTATGGGCGTCATGCGCCCGGCGCCTGTCCAGTTCTTCAGAGTGTTCCTGACGTCCTCGGCGCCCTGCAGGAACGTAATCGCCATCGAGATGATCGCCGATCCGTTCTGCGTGGGCTCGGTGATGTCGAAAGCCGCCGGCTGGTAAACATTTCCGCCAAACGTCGCCTCTCGAAACAGCTTATTCACGACACGGTAATAACCGAACGCCGGGTGATAAAACTCGACGGTCTGCTTGATATCGCTCGCCGGCCGGCGCTCTTTCCACTCTCGTAAAGTCGGCATTAATCAGCCCTCGCCATAACGGCAGTGACCAGATAATCCAGCCAGTAGCCGTAGTTCTCTGGCGCCTCGACGATCCAGTCGTCGTAGTCCTCGGTGATGTCCTCTATACCATTGCAAATGACGCTGGCGGTCCAGATGACGATATTGCCGTTTTTACTGGTCTGTACCGGCATGCTGATGAAATGCAGGGTCTGCAGCTGAACTCCCTGCATATCGCCGAGATCAATACGCATCTGGAACCAGTTACGGCCACGGTCGCAGTACGTCGGTGATCGGAGCCACGATTTAAACCGCTCGGCCTGCTGCAGCGTGAATTTCCACTGCAGAGACCAGGTCGATTTAAGGTCGGTGGTTAATGGCGTGAAGATGACGGGACCGACCGCCGGCTGTGTCGTCTGCCACGCCGTATCCTGCGTCATGTTCTGGTCTGCGCGCTGAGGAAGCGGCAGCATATCCGGGTATGAAACTGTTGCCACGTTTCCTCCGGGCATTAAAAAACCCACTGGAGCGGGTTGGTTTAGTAGTCGCCTGATGCTTGCCGGCGGAGGCCAAAGGTCGATTCCATCTGTCCGGACATGGGCCCACCGTTCTGCAGATCAGTAACAAACGTTTCAATCAGCAACTCGCTACCGTTCTGAGTGCTGCGAGTGTCAACCTGCACGCCGCTGGCGTAGTTGTAGACGTTATTGGTCACCTGCAGCGCCCCGCCGCCGCCAGAACCGCGCAAATCCTTATTGCTGATGACAGAACCGTTATCGCCAGGGATCATGTACTGGCTGCCATTACTGGCCTTGTAGATTTCAGGCATTCCGCCCTCACCTACCTGGTACGTTGAACCCGCCGACACAGGACCGCCGTTTTTACGCTTACCAGCAAGGGACGAACCAACCGCCAGTGCGGCAATCAGCGCACCTAGGCCAATCACTGCCGCACCACCGAAGGATCCGATGGATGCAACCAGGGCGGCCGGAGTCCATGCAGCCGTGGTAGTTGCAGCTGATGCTGTGCTTGCTGCCGTCGTTGTGGCCAAGGAACCGACCTGCGCCGCAGTCGTGGTGGCGATTGCAGCATTCTGAGCGGTTGCCCCCATAATCGCGGATTTTGCCTGCTGGATACCCATTTGCACGAACGTATTGATGACGTCGTTCAGGATCGTGTTTCCGATTGACTGAAGAGCATCAGAGGCCGACATACTGCCGGTAATGATGCCAGTTAATGCATTGGAAGCCTGACTACCAAACGCATCTACCGCGGCGCCCAGTGCCTCATAGCCCACGCTTTGCTGAGTGAACAATGCCCACTGAGCATCAGTCCTTGCTTTTTCATACTGCATGTCGGCCGCATTTTTCAGCAGCAGAGCCTGGTTATGAGCTATAACGCCTTGCTGCTCAAATTGCTGGATAAGCGCCAGTTCCTGGGCGTGCTGGTTAGCCAGATTCTGCACCGGATCTACATCACCGGCGGCCTGCTGTTGCGGAGTTACAGCCTGTTGCGCGCGAATTTTTGCGAGATTGGCCTTATGTGCAGCCTCTAAACGTTCAGAAGTTTCGTTATACTGCTCTTGGCTAATTTTCTTGGCCGCGAGCGCGGTATTCAGATCTAGAACGTCCTGCTTGTAGCTTGCGTTCTCCCGCGCCTCAGGGAGAAGCTTCTCAGCTGCAGCCTGGGCCTTTATCGCATTGGCCGTATCCCATTTTTCAGCAGCATATTTCCCAGCAAGAGTTATTTGCTCCTGCGTGGCACCTTTCCCGAGCGAAAGCTGGGCATTGAGGATTGTCTGCTCGCGGCTAAGTTCCTGCGTAGAGCCTGCTGCTAACTCCGATTGCTGCTTCAGGTTAGTCAGTTTCTGCGCTACTGACTCCGCCGAGGTTGCAGATCGCTTATCCTGCTGCTCTCCCTTTCGTTGAGCTTCCTGTCGAGCCTCCTCCGCTTTTTGCAGGTCATAGTTTTCACCCGCCAGATCTCCAGCTTTAGATATCTGATTTGGGTTATCTGTAACCTTTGCCGCCTGCATCTTGGCTTTTGTTACTGCTCTTTGGCGTTCATCCTGAATTTTAAGAAGCTCATTCTGCTCCTCAAGATTCAGAATTACCTTGTCGCCGTCTGCCGTAGGAGGAGAAACCTGCAGCGCTTTGGGATTGAAATTTTGTCCAGCCTGGTTTGCTCGGTTTATTTCGTCAGCAGTGTTTCCGAAAGCCTTCGCAACTGCGTTCTGGGCCTGCTCAAGGGACCAGCCCTTTTGAATAAGCTCATCATGCACACCCATTGATGTGAGCATGTTGTTTGTAAGGGTGCGGCTCGCTTCTGATGCAGTGTCCTGAGTTCTTACCAGTTTTTCCTGAATATTGGCAAGATCGCGGGATTTCTTAGCCAGTTGATCTGAAACCTCTGCCTGTTGGCGCGTGAAATCAGCCCCCTGCCCCATCGACTCAGCTACAGCTTTCGCTTCAGGGGTAAAGCTACGATAGCGCGCATTAAGTGCATCCACCTCAGCCTGAAGTTCAGATAACTCATCCTTTTGAGCCCTTATTGATTCGTTAGCGTCGGCAATTGTTCCCCTTAACTGGGTGTTGTTCATTGCCTTCATTGAGGAGTTAACGCGATCCAGACTATCAGCAAAACGAAGGGCTTCCTCTCTTGCCTGCTGGGCTTTCTGCCAAAAGTAGAAAATTGCAGCCGCAGCTAACATCGCCGCACCTGCTGGGCCGCCAATTAATCCCAATGCCCCCTTCAGCAACCCTCCAGCTACAGATGCCGCCCTTGATGCTACAACCGACGCCTCCTGTGAGGCGATATATCTTCCATTAGCAGCAGTCGCCGCAGCCGTCGCATCCGCAGCAGCCAATCTTGAAGCGCTGACTTGGGCTTCCGCCTGAGCTATGGCTGAAGCTCTTGCTTGAGCTGTTGCGGTTTCAGCGGATGCCAATCTTTGATTCAGCACCGTTGATGCTTGTTGTAGCTGAGCCATTCGAGTGGCTGTCGCGATACGCCCCTGATCTGTTATTTGTGCTTTCAGTCTTTGAGCTTCGAGCATTTTCTCAGACTCAATTTGCGCAATCTGGGTGCGTATTTGAGCGGCCTGAGCCTCCGCTAATTGAACCTCAGACGCCACCGAGGCCTTAGTGGCTCTTAGCGTCGCAAGACGTCCCTCAGAAAGGTTCAATGCGGTAATTGTCGCGGCCTTTTCAACTTCAGCAAGACGCAATTTAGCGGCTGCCTCAATTTCTGTATCTTTGGCTGCAACGGCAGAAGCCTTGCTCTGGGCTATAGATGCAGCTGTGTCTTGGACTTTTGCGGCGGTAGCCATTGTTATTGCGCCAACATATCGACTCCCCATGATTCCAGCAACAATGATAAGAGCTCCGCTCAGTACCTCAAGATTTTCACTTACAGAAATAACAGAATCTCGGAACCCAGCAGCAAATGACTTAACAGTGGAATTTTCGCCAAAGAACTTAGTTACGTTATTGCCAGCAACCTGCAATCCCTTAGCGATCGACACGGTGGTGTTGGCAAATTCTTTACCTATTGCATCCCCTTGAGACAGGAGGCCTTTAACTACAACGTCTGTTGTCAGTTGCCCTTGAGCGGCCATAGCCCTTAACTGACCAATAGAAACCCCCATCGAATCAGCCAAAGCGACCATGAGGCGGCTGCCTTGCTCAGACACTGAGTTAAACTCTTCGCCGCGCAGAACGCCGGAAGCAATACCCTGTGATAGCTGAATGATCGCGTTTTCTGCTTCCTGAGCAGTTGCACCTGAAACCGCAAACCCTTGGTTAATAATGGTGGTCAGGCGGGTTAAATCTTCTGCGCTGGTGTTGTATGTTCTGGTTCCGCGCTCAAGTCGGGCGTAAAGAGTCGCCGTACCGTTCAGAGATGACTGGGTTGCCTGCGAAACATCAAAGATCCGCTGCATGACATCCGCCTGCGTCTCCCCCGTACGTACTGAGTTAGCGACTTTGTTATTCAACTCCGTCCAGGCGTCGGCGTAACTGGCAACTTGCTGCACAGAAAGCGCAGCCAGTAAACCTTTGGCAACGCCAGAAAGGCTGGACATTGTCCGCTCCATAGAGCCAATAGAGCGCTCAGTGCGGTTAACGCTGGCTTCAAGACGGCCCATGTTTCCGCTTAACCCGTTCAGTGCAGCATCAACTTCCCGGCGAGCTGCCAGTAAGCGCGAAGTATCCATATCAACTTCGTAGAAAATGCTGCCAGCGTTAATAGTTCCAGCCATTTAACTTTCTCCGGGAAATAAAAAACCCCGCCGGAGCGGGGTTTGGTTATCTTGATTGGACTATGTTTTTATTGTATGGCGCCAAAAATTATAAGTAAGAATATCAGCAATATCCCTGCACCAATCCACTGCCCAATGGAATTTGCCGCCTGTTCTTTCTCTAATATTTTATTATTTATTTTATTCGTTTCATCGTCTACCGCCCTCGCTGCTGCATTCATTTCCTCAGCATACACTTGGGACATCTCAACCTGAGCCTCTGTGGGTGCAGAGGAGATGAAATTATTAAATTGGTCGGACAAATCCAGCGAAGTCGTGTGTGGATTTCCGCCACTTGCGATAACAGATTTAATTTCCATATTAATCAAAGACACAACAGCCCTCAACCTTTCTCTGTTGGCGACATATCTCTTCCCACCGCCAGGGAGGTCAATTTCTTTGTAATAGTCCTCAGCAGTGCCAGGTATCTCAATTGCCATATCCAAACCCCTGGATTATCAGTCAGCCCAGCCTGTCTTTGTATTAATTGCCGATTCCGCCATCGTATACTTCGCTACAACGTCATCTTTAAAGAGGATCGTAAGCTCTTTCTTTGTCCCGTTCGTACCGTTATGGAAAAGGCCGTAGAACGGAATGAATGAGGTGCCATTAACTTTCACTTTAGCGAAGGAGTACTTCCAGATTTCGTTACCGCCGTCGGTGTAAGAAACCGCATCCGGCGATCCGAAGGTGTTCTTAACCTCTGCCTTGGTGGTTTTTCCTTCCTGTAGCTTTGACTGGACGCTGGTTTCGGACTCTTTGCTGAGTTGCTGATTTCCAGAAGAGGCACAACCAGACAGCGCTAACGCAATCGCTGATGCGACAAAAAATTTCTTCATTTTGTATTATCATCCCAATGGTATTGTCGGGATAAATCCTAACAGGGTTGTTTCTGGCAACAAACCCACAAATTTGGTCGTTATCGCGGTTTTTCTTTCTCCATCATTGCCTGCCAGCGGCGATCGTCTTCGTCCATTACCTGATCGTACTCGTCCCTCGTAAACCCTTTCTGGTTCGGGTATTTGGCGTTGAGCAGTAATGCAAATTCCGTCATCGTCAGGTTTTCGGCCTCTTCCCGACTTATGCCGAAATGGTTGCGGGCCGCCATGATGTAGTCGGTTGCGCGGAACTCCGACGTGGTCTCGTTGCTTTCATGGCGCTGCAGCTTGCGCACCTTCGCTTTTCCGACGATGCCGTGCGTCATCAGGTTTTGCGCGATGATGACCATATTCTCCGGCGGCAGACTTCCAGGCCGCCAGACGAAACCGCGTTTGCGCCCTTTCCCCGGACGCATCCAGCCGACCAGATCACTGATGTCATCATCGCAGCACGCCGTAAGCACGGTGTGAGCCGCCATGATGGCTTTGCGGGTAAGCAAGCCACTCTGGATATACCGAAGCACGCAATCCGGAAGCCGGCTGTACTCGTCGCGGATATACGCCTCTGCTGCGCGCTGCAATAGTGGCGTGACATCATCGCTGAGCAGGTCATAAAACGTTTGCACGATTTCAGCCGGCTCACCTATGCGCGCCATAGCCCTGAATGACGGCCGGAAAAAGAATTCCCGGTCATCGGTACCGATAAGGCACTCACCTAATTCTTTAATGGGGGTCATAGTCGCTCCATAAACAGTATCAAGGGCGCAGAACGCCCTTTGTACTATTCACGACGTGGTTAGCTGATCGTGACCGTGCACGCCACCGAGATGATTTTGACCGGCGTCGCTGAGGAATCAGTGACCTCACAGGTATAAACCCCAGCGTCACCAGATGCGGCGCTCGCTTTGTTAAACGTTGCCGTGGTTTGCCCGCTGACGACGGATCCGTCTTTTTTCCACACGTAGGTGTATGGAGACGTGCCGCCTTCAACCACCACCGGCATGTTAAGAGCGGAGCCGGTCGCAACGGATTTGGTCGCCGCAAGGTTCGTGGTGAATGCCAGTGCCGGCGGAGCAACTTCAAATACCACGGTGTCAGCATCAGCAACTTTCCACTCTCCTGAGAAGGTGGAAACATCCGAGGTGCCGAAATCGCCAGACCATGAAGTGGTGTTGAAATACCCCATGATGTAGGTGCCGGCGTCTTCGCCAGTAAAGTCGAAGCGAACCCAGATCGTCGGCTGGCGGCCTGCCTGCACTTCATCGAAAATATATTTCGAGATAGCGATGGCGCCGATTTCAGTCGTTTTATCTTTTTTGCGGAACTCACCTTCCCCGGAGATGGTGAAATCCATGTTATTGACCAGGTTCTCAACCAGACCCTTCGTATCGTCAGCCTCGGAGCTAACGGTATTCATGGAGTAGTCGAAACCTTTCGTGGTCAACGCCCCCAGGCGTTTCCATTCAGAAAGCGCAGGGACCGTATCCGCACAGCCCATAGCCATGCGGAGCACGGCCGCCTTCCCAATCAGCTTGCCGGTATCATTAGCGCAGCCTTGCATGTATGCCTCTCAAATAAAAAAGGCCGCCTGATGGCAGCCTGATGGGTGATTCTGGCGGTTTATGCCGCCATGGTTTCAATATCTTCGGTGTTTCTCGACAACTTCCTGCGAATTTCAGACGTGCTTTTATCGCCATCCCATTTCGATAGATACCTGTCATGAGTAATGAGCCCCGTGGTCTTTGCCGCAAGACTTTTGTGGGGATTAGCGAGGATATCCGCATACTGATAATGTTTTCTCAGCACTTCCTGAGCATAGGACGCATCAAGTGGATAAATCATGCTTACTCCCCGTATGTGCAGGAGACGAGCAGCCGGGTTACTAACCGACCCTCTTCGGTTGGAATTGGCGCAGGGACATTACCGACAAGCTGCAGCGCACCGACGCAGTCATCAGCACCCGATTGCACGCTGATGTATTCGACGATGGCGTTTACCGCAGCGTCCGCAGCGTCTGGATTCGATTTCGATGAGACGACATCAACCATCACATACCAGTCGCCGCCGCGGTCGTATTCGATATCCGTACCGCCGGCGGAACGGAATACGATGAACTGGTCGGCATCCTTTCCGGAGTCCTTCCATTGCCGCCATTGCACCCGAAAGCCCGCGGTGAGCCCTTCAGCCACAAACAGGTCTTTCAGGCGCATGTACATTGGAGGAGTCATAGGCCTTCTCCACATGGAACGACTTCGACGCGCCCCTTTAGAGTACGCTCGTAGAGCTCGCCTTTGCGGCGTTTATGGGCTCTGAATGGCCTTGGATGATATCGAACAATTCCGCGCTGGATGTCAGCAAAGAACACCCCGTCGATTTGGTTGCCATTCACGAATACTTTGCGAGGACCAAGACCATCTCCAGCAAAATGGATGTTGCGATTCATAATGAGGGTGCCGCGATTCATAATGACAACTCCTTCTTAACCGCCGCATCAATCTGGCTGCGGGTATCCTCGAAGCCCTTCGTTAAGAACTCTTTCCGCGCAGTCGCGCGCCGGAAGTTTTGCTTCACTTCAGGGTCATGAACAAACACCGCATAGTTAGCCGTGTAGCCAACGCGCCCGGTCACCCGCACGCCGTTAGCAGTGATTTCCCGGAACTGGCTATTAATGAGCGTCGACGTGTCGATCGGTGTATAAAGCGCTGCTTGTGCGCTGCCGATGAGCATCGCCGACTGCAACGCGCGCACCACCTTGCGCCCCTGCACGTCCTTAATGATGCGGTCGAGATTAGCCTTCGCCTGGCGGATGCCGCGAACTTTAGCGCCCATAATCAGACTCCCGTAATCAGCGCAAAATCATCAGCGACCCGCTCGAACGTATCGGCGAACTGAACGATCTGCCGAATCTCATCGGCATCATCCGGCGGAGCCGCATCGGTTGACGCGCCAATCAGGATGTAATCTCCCTCCCGCGCCTCTGCGTACTCGCTCCATATCGTGTTTTTAACCACGATTTCCCGGCCAAGGTCACCGATTTTCGCAGAGAGACCGCCCTGGTAGTCGCAGAGAATGGCGATAGGCGCTTCCCATCCATACGGCTGACCTCCGCCGTCGGTATCACTACCGTCGGCATCGCGTATGCGCCGCCAGATTGTCGCCGTCGCGGTATATGACCAGTTGGCTACCGATGACATACCCTATTCCCTCCATCGCAGCACGATTGCGCCTGTAGCCTGTATGCGAGGGCAGTTAATCATCCACTGCCCGGCACCATTAACGTATGCCGTCGTTTGCTCGCCAGTATCAGTCATGACCCAAACGCGGGTGAATGTGCGCGGTAGCCGCTGCTGCACTGAAATCCAGGCCATTACTTATCCCCGCACATGCAGCCGCCTTTGCCTATCCATATACCGGCAAATGCTGGCGCAGCAGTCGGATCGGCAGGAATAAGAGCGCTAGCGCATCCGTATTTATCCAGACTACGAAGGAGGTTTACAGAGGCCTTCCATCGGTCTGAAAATGACTGGTAGCGGAACGATCGAGACGCGCCGCTGGGAGCAGTCTGGCTGGAAATGTACTTATCGCCACTCCCGAGCCCCATTAGAGCCAGCAAGTAAAGCTGAATCAGCAAGGCTGTTGATGCCGGGTAATGCGCATCAAGACATTCCTGAATGCTGTTCGCCTGGTCAATGAACGCCTGCAGGACAAAGTCGGGGATTTCGATGCCCTGCCCGCTGAGGTATTCCTTAGCCTGTTCGAGAGTGACCATTATCGACTCCGTGAGAATGTAGCCCTGTTTTCACAGGGCATAAAAAAACCGCTTTCGCGGCTATTCTTCTTCGCTTTCTGCTTTGCGCTTCCGGCCTGTTTTGGCCTCTGGCGTGGCGGGAGTTAACTCCCCTTCGCTAATCAGGATGACGTGCGGTTTTAATGATGGGTGCAATCCCTCCATTTCAACCACCTGACCGGCACTTACGCCATGCCACGGCCTGACAACCTGGTACTTAGCCATGCCATCCCCTTACGCCAGGTTTGCGCCGTAGACAACACCAGACAGTCCCTGCTCGTCTGCGGTGATTTGCAGACCTTCAGCAGACATAATCTGGAAGTTGTAGTTAACGTTAGGCAGCGGACGCGGCAGTGGAACAATGCCAACGGCCATGCCAACCAGCGGTGAAATGACGTCCTGACGGCGCACATATGCGATGAACTCGTTTCCGCTGAGGGCGAAGGTAGGACGGACTTCACGAACCGGTGCGAACGGCAGGACAGCCTGCAGGACGGTTCCGCTGACTACACCGTTGACGACATACGGCTGCGCGAGGTTAGCCCAGATTTCCGGGGATACCCACATCACGTCGTACGCTGCAACTTTGTTAGCGCGGGCCAGAGTACCGAACGCACCTTTACCGAAGAACTCAAACAGCTGAGTCATGGTTGCGGCGGTTAGGTCGAGGTTTGCGCCGCCCGCACCAGAGCCAAGGTTCAGCTTTTTGGTGTTGCGGTGGTTCTTGATACCTTGCGCCGGGTAGGACTGCACCTGAATGTTGGCATCTCCGTTCAGGTAGTAGTTAACGCGCTTCTGGTTGAATTTGCGCATCTTCGCCATCTGCGAATCCAGAACCAGGTCAATGCCGACCGAGTTCATGCCAGCTGCACGGCGCCAGTTAACACCGTAACCCGCGGTGAATACCGGGATCGGGTCACCATCGCTGGCGTATTCAGTGTGGTCGAAGGAGAACGGCGCCTGGCCGTCAATGCTGACAGAAACATCATCAGCGATATCGCCGACAACGTTATACAGTTTCGCGGTTTTGCCGACAGAAAGGACAGTCTGCACGCCGATCAGGTCGTTAACGATTTCAATCCCTACTTCCTGATCGCGCAGCTGCAGCACTTGACGGTCAATTTCAGCCCAGAAGTCGCGAGTAAACCCGCCTACTGCGTTACAGGCCAACATTTCCGGCGTCATAATCGCGCGGTTAGCCGCAATAATGGAATCGTTCTGCAGGTTCCACATATTGCGGTTAGCCCACAGCTCGTTCCAGTGACCACCAAGGCGGGAGTTAGTCGCCAGCGTCTCTTTGGAGAAATACATATCTGGTTATCCTTTTGTTATGCGCCAGCGGCAACGGTACCAACGCGCATACGCACGCGGATGTAATCGGTGGTACTTGCAGCGACGGTGTATTCGTCCTGGCTGTAGCCGATCACCGAGTCAGTGTCAGATGTCGCAAGGGTGAATTGGCCAGCGGTGCCAAGCTTGATCGGGCTGTCTTTCTTATACGCACCCGGCAGGCAGCGCAGAGCAAGTTCGCGGCCTTCTTCGACGTAGTTGCCTACTGCGGAGTCCCCGGACGGGATTGCTTCAGTGATGTTCAGGCCCTGGTGGTAACCGACATCAATGATGTACAGGCGGCCGGTTAGCGCGGTGGCCTGCGCAAACTTTCCAGATGAGTTAATGGTTGCGGCGGTACCAGGAAGCAACGCAGCGGCAGTAGTTCGGGTTTCGGTCTTGTACAGAGACTGACCGTCGATATTAACGCGACGATAACGTGCCATTATTGCGGCTCCTTATTTGAAATGTTCTTCAGCGGTCGGCGCGCCGGTTGTTTTATGCTGCTGACCTGCGTTAGTACCGAGAGCTGCAGCTTCACCCAGCGATTTGTACATCGCATCAAGCGCTTCGCCTGTCAGCGCATTCGCGACGATCTCACCGTGAACCTTCGCCACTGCATCACGCTTGGTTTTCTCTTCAGCGCGGGAGTTGGCAGTTAGAGTTTCCGCGAGTTTGTCCTGGTTGACCTGCAGCGCGTCAACTTTATCCGTCAGAGGCTTCAGCGCCTTTTCGGTATTGGTCGCAACAGCCTGGCCGATCATGCTGCCGATTTGTTCCAGTTCTTCTTTGGTTAAAGGCATGTCGCCCTCCGTTTTGTGGTTTGGTGCAGGCTGTTCCTGCGGTGTGAAAATGGATTTAAATT
This sequence comes from Klebsiella sp. CB_Kp196, assembly GCF_040061575.1. NCBI lineage: Bacteria > Pseudomonadati > Pseudomonadota > Gammaproteobacteria > Enterobacterales > Enterobacteriaceae > Klebsiella > Klebsiella sp. CB_Kp196. The sequence continues at coordinate 13,326 of NZ_JBEAFH010000075.1, read as the reverse complement.
TGTTGGCAACGACAGCCACCCAAGACTCCTGCCGCTGTACTGCAGTTCCTGTGTCGTCAAAGGTGATTTTCCCACCCTCAGTGGAATAGCCGTAAACCTCAGCCTTGCCGCCGTTGCGGATAACCACCGCCTGAGAATCAGTGAAGTCTGCAATCCATGCGTATTCATCTGATCCCGGCGCAAACTTGGCTTTGGCCGCCCGATCAAGGCGCTGCTCGCGCTCCCGGTAAGATTCACCAATCAGGGCGCCAGAATTGGCTTTAAGCGGGATGGCAAGGTCAGCGTTAACCATAAGCCCGACTCCCTGTTCAGGTGTCGCTGCGCCGACTTCGTGCAAAAGGATTGCGTCGTGATCCATGCCGTGGATTTTTGCCACCCATTCAGCACCGGTGGCCCGTTGCTCTTCATTCGGCTCTAACTGGTCGAGGAATGCAGCAATGCTGGTATGAATCGGTGGAACCTCATCACCACGCTCAATGGCTGCAACTCGTTCAAGCAATTCACGCCCACCCTCTGATTCCTCAGCGCGGGCGACATCAACCCACTTTTCCAGGTAGATGCGATTACCGGACTTCTTAACGTTGCGGTTCCATGCGCCAATGTGCCCCGCATTAATCCCCTCAGGTGAGAAAGCTGACACAAACTGACCATTAACCTGCGGATGACCAAGCGGTGCCAGGGTGCCTTCAAGCCCCTTATAGTGAGCATCAATTTCTGAAGCGGAATAGAGCCCACCATTCATAACAACGTTGGCTGGCAGCGTGTAGCTGGGAAGCACCAGGTGGTCGCGACCGTTGTAGGTTTCTCGACGGATCGACTGGCTGTTCACCCGGGTAGTGATGTTTACCTGAATAGGCATGAGTTACCCCTTAGACCAGGCATAGCCGCGCGCCTGCATCGTTTTATATTCCTGTTTAAGTTTGGTGATGACGTCCGGATACACCGGGTTACCGCTGTCATCAACGAGCACAGACTGTTGGCTGCACTTGCAATTTATGGAATTCGCATCCTTCGCGTACCATTCTCGAACCTCTTCATTTGTGTAGAGATGAGCATGCCGAGCGGCATGATTCCGGCGAGTTGTTGGAGACAGCGCAGAAATGTGAAGCAGTCGGGTTTTCAGGCCGTAGAGTTCCTGAGCTTCGTCGTCCTCGTCCCATTTGGCCCGCCGTAGCGCCGTGGTGACTTCTGTGCGCGCTATGCGGTTGGCCCGCCTTTTCTCTATGCCCACCTGCTCGGTCAGGTTCCGAGCCACCTCTCTCGGGTTAAGCCCACGGCCAACCCCATCGGTCAGCACTCGCGCCATATCGCGCTTAACTTCAGCGGTAAGACCTTTCATTTCCTCAAATACGCGCGCATGCACCAGCGCCATACGCTGCTGGTACGGGTCACTTGCGAGGATAGAGGCCAGAGATTCGCGCCCGGCGCCATACACCGGCGACTGCTGGCTAAGGTTGTAAAATGACTGCCCCGTACCTTTCTCTGCGGCCAAATCCACATACTCATAAAACCAGAGGCCGTACTCGTTACCCTCAAGCAAAACCTGGTCTACCAGGTAGGTAGCATCGTTCAAGATGATGGAGAGTAGCGTTGGGTTTAACTGGTATTCGTACCTGGCGTTTATTGCGAGGGAGGAAGGTATTTTGTCGAGTGCTGATTTGTACGCGTTGCCAATCTTATTCATCCGCCTGGCGAAGTCTTTCATTGCCCGGCGTTCCAGCGCATCGGCTCCGGTCGGGTCCTGATAGTTACGCGGTAGAATCGGCGGCTTCGTCTTCTTCGCTACCATCCTCTTCTCCTAACGGCTCTTCGTCGTCATTTTCGTAACCAGCGGTCGTGCGAATCTCTTCGCGCGTAAACGCAGGATTTTCGCCACTACCCTGCATGGTCTGGTTAACCTCGCCCATTACTTTGGCGTTAGCGAGTTTTTCAGCACCGCTCTGCTCGTTTAGGTCATCCCAAATAACAGCTTTCTGGCTCACAGAGTCGATTATCTTCAGGTCAATAAGCTTGTCGCAGAAGTCCTCTATCTCGAATGAGAGATCTACCCGGCGCGCCTGGCAGCGAGAATTGAAATATTTCTGGTCTTCAGTGCTCGACCGTTCTGCCTGCTGGTTGCCAACAAGAATTCGCGTCGGGATATCTACCCCGGCGGCGGCCGTTTGCAGGTTAACGTCATAGGTTGGTGACGGATCGGAAACCGGCGACACCAGAGATGTTACGCTCGCTCCTTGCAGGGAAAGCAGCACGTCATTCCCACGGTTCATCTCGCGCGCTGCTTCGTTAAACCTGTCCTGCAATTCGTCAACGCTGACGTTGTACATCGACGCGAGGCTGCCAAAGTCGATTTCTTTATCGAAGCTGAGCGCTAACTGGCGCGCTGCGTTCTTCAGGAACGACTCACCAGAACCACCTTCAACTTTTTCCAGGCTGACAAAGGCGTTATAGGATGGCTCAAGGAAGCCGATCGCATCATCGGTATAGTCACCAAGGATGAATACCCTGTCAGGGTGGATATTGACGCGGCGGCTCGCACCGTTAGGCAGCCTTTCCGTGTACTGCCACATCTTGGGCAGACCGTAGGTCTTCGAATTAAGGCCGGTATCCCATTCGCCCACGGTGAGAGAGCCAGCCCAGGCAACGGTTATTTTCTCAAGCCCGCGCCCTCTTGTTACCGGTAGATTCCAGTCCTGGTTGTCGCGAACGTGCAGCAGAATGCCGGCATACTTGCCTACCAAACGGCGGCGATCTGCCTCAGCAAACGAGCGCCAGAACCGGTTAGTGAATACCTGTTTCGCCTTCCTTTCCCATGCGGTTTCATCTTCGGTTTCGTCGGCGTCGTCGCCCTCGATAATTTCCGGGTTAGTCTGCCAACACTTGCCAACCAGTTTCTCAACAGCACCGTGAGCGATACCACCGCGACGGTACAGGGCGTAGAGGTTTTCGTAGGTGACCTGTTCAGGGAAGCCATACTCGCACCATGCTGAATGGCGCTTATTGTCCAGCCCCATCGTCGGCGCCATCAGCCCCATACGGGCGCGCGCCATCCGCGCATCGTTCAACGCATGGTTGACGGCGAGAGTTAATTTGTCAGTCATGGTTTGTCCGGTGGTGGATTTATGGCAATAAAAAACCCAGCTCTATAGCTGGGCCTGTAATGGGTTGCGGCTGCTGGACTCGAACCAGCACTCTCGTCAGGCGTTAACATCATGCCGTACCGAGCGCGACCAGCAATGGCATGGCCGCGTTGATGCGTTACTCTACCGATTGAGTTACGCCGCAATAAAAGACCGCCTGAACGACCTGTTCAATAGGTGTGGTGGCCGGTGCTGATCTCCGGCTTTGACTTACCAACGGGGGCCGCATCGATTTATCGAATTGTCTTGCCGTAAGTCCAGGGAGTTACCCCTTTCGCGCGCATCAGCCTGCGCATTCACCACATATTCAGTTTAACGCCCCTGCAGGCGTTTGGGGATCATCATCCCCATCGACTGAGGCTTACGCTTGATATACCCGTCCAGACCGTACCGGACACCGTCCCAGCAGTGGTTGTTCTTGTCTTCTATGACCGGCAAGACTTCGCCAGTGATCCGGTCAGTTTTGTACGAGTAGAGCCGGGCTTCTTTCGCCGTCTCCTTGCAGCGTGGATGAATGATGATTTTCTTAAAACCGCGCAGGCAAGTTATCCCATCTTCTACGCTGCCCTGCCATTTCTGAGCTGCTGAGATATTGAAACCCTGGCCCTTGATATGGCTGATAGTTTCAGGTCTGGAGTTGTCGGCTTTGATAGGCCATTTGCGAGCCTCGGGTATGCCAGGGAATTTCGCCTCGTCAGTAACCTTCCAGTCTTCAAGCTGTTTCGGCGTGGCATCGGTTTTGCCAGCGTAAAACTTCCACATGTCATCGAGCTCTACACCATTGCCGTAGGCCTCGTATTCGATGTAGAGGTTGTTATCCAAGATGAACATGCGAATAAGCGTGCTTGGGTCTTTTGCGAAACCGAAGTCGGCGCCGAACAGCAGGCGCTCTGATTTCTTCCAGAGGTCGTCTTCAAAGCTCTGCACGACGTATTTATTCGCCAGCACCTGCTTGTCTGAGTTCTCCAGATAGGCGCCTTCCCAAATCCACGCATAATCGGCGTAGTCGAGGTTTTCCAGATCTTCGAGGCGCTCTTCTTCGAGTACATCCGGGAACCATGGATTGTCGCTGTAGTTCATCTCGACAATCATCGAGCTTTTCGGCGGGTTCTTTCTGAAGAGTTTGTCAGTGGCGCTGCCGTCTTTCTCCGGGTTCCATGTCACCCAGATTTCAGAGCCATTTTCACGCACCGTCGGGCGCAGCTTCTTCCAGGCCGTCGCCGATACCGACTCAGCCTCATCTACCCACGCAACCAGAATGCGCGCCTTGGATTTAATGCTGTCGAGGTTGTGGCGCAAGCCGCAGAAAACGTAGCTAACGTTGCGGTTTTTGGTGCGGATGTACTTTTCGCCAATATCGAAGTAATCATCCAGCCATGGAACAGACCGGATCGCCTGTTTCACTTCCTCCATCGATGACTCTTCGAGGGAGTTCATAAACTCGCGAGCGCAGAGAATAACACCGCTTAATCCGCTTTCTGCTGCCTGATACGCTTTAACCGCGCTCATCAGCGCGAATGTGCGCGTCTTTGCAGAACCTCGGCCACCATGCGCACCACGATAGCGAATGCCCTCTGTCGCAAATACGGGAACGAGCTTCGCCGGGATTTGTAGGTCAACCTGGCTTTCCATTTGTTGGCTCTACTCCTACCAGTCTGATCGTCGTTGGTCGCGGCGACATGCTACCGTCAGGGCTGGTGTGTTCAACTTTTTGCTTATTGCTGTAAGCCTCACCCACCTCTTTGGCTGCCTGCTCCAGTAGTTGGGCCGTCATGCCGATGTTCTTCATGTTCTCGGCAGTCGTCGACATTCGCTGCAGGACGCGCAGGCGATAGGCCTTGTTGGCGATCGGGATGTCGGAGATTTCGTTGAGGAAGCGGTCACGGGTACGGTTGAAGAGATCGACCCATTTTTTGGCGAGAGTCTTCCCGCTAACCTTTGTCGGATCGTGTGTTTCGACCTGCTGCCGGGTTATGGCGATACCGAAATCTTTCTGGACGGCCTCGACCACCTGCGAAGGCGTGTCATAGCACGCAAGCATTTGAACGATGGCGGCTTTCACCTCTGGTTTTAGTGCAGCCATGTTTCACCATCCGTCCAGTACAGTCCAGTTATTAAGCCAGCTTCAGCATGCATGTCCCGCACGCTCTGGCAACATCGATATGAGCAACCTCCGCCGGCCTGTTCGCCGCATCCACCATTTCCTGCACTTCTTTGCTGGCGCCGTAACGCCGGACCACTCCGACGAATTCCTCGACGTCGTGACCACGAAGCTTCAGCACCGGCATTCCGGTCTCTTTGTTGAACTTCGGCGCGCCGTGGTCATCGGTAGCCTGGGCGATGTGGTAGAGCTCATGCTCAACCAGCGCGCAGAATTCGACGTCGGTGCATTGCTCGCAGTAGTCGGCAGCCAGCGTGATGATGTACTTCGGGATGCGCCCGAACCATTCATGCATCTGCTGTTCCATGCGAGACTTCTGCCAGCCGCCGGCGCGCATCATTACCTGCTCACACTGACCGAGCACAATGCGCCCGCTTTTGGCGAATGAGCCAGAGGCCCACATAAACGCGACATCAGCATCGACCAGGTGCGCATGGTCAGGGTTATGGATTCGGCCCTCTTCAGAGAGGATGTGCTGATTTACCCACTCTCCGATTTCAGTGGCCGGGATAATCCGCGTGTACGGTAGCCAGTTTTCGCCAGTGAAGTTGACGGGAGGGAATGGTCGGCGGTCTTCAGATTCAGCCATACAGAACATTCCTCTGGGTTGTTCGGATGCTTGCCGGGGAATTGTTTAACCGGCAGCTCATGAAACTTACATAAAACTCTGCCAATGGCACTTTACAGGCACCACCTGCAGAATCTTATAAACGCAACATTGCCACTTCTTCTCAGAGTTGCTCAGTCACTTCTCGTCTTTGCGAGCCGTCAAGATGTGGATCACCTCTTTGGTTGACACCAGATCTATGCTTCTTGTCGGGTAAGCATTATCGAGCCACTTCTGGAAGTAGCTCTGCAATGGTCACGCCTGAAGTGCGATGGCCTGTTTCTCGTATTCATCACGCCCTACAGAGATAATGAAGCGAGAAAACAAAATACAAATCGCATAGCTAACAGCAGTGAATACCCAGCCGGCATATGCCAGGAGCATCACTGTTGCGATAAGACGTAACCAGCCCACGATTTTTATGAACACTCCAGAGCGTTTGAAGATCACTCTTAAGTTTTGAATGGCCGCTATTTTCTTTTCGGGATTGTTTTCCCGACTGATTAGGAACGCAGCAAACGTAACGATGATGGAGATGAAAACCACCAGGATGATAATCATCCAGTATGCTGCTGCCGAGAGTCTTGATAGCGCATCGCTGCCAGTCCATGCCGCGTAGGCAAGAAGGGCAAGCAGAGACCAGGATATGGCGTTACTGATAAAGCCAGTAAAAAAACTCTTCATAGCGTTTCCTTTTAGGAGTGAGCCTGTCGTACAGGAACGCCGCCCGAGAGAGGTCGCCACCTTTAACGGCGTTCCTCAGGCTCACGACTGAAAGACTCTCGATAATTTGCGCGTACGATGCGCATTAAAAAGCCCTGCTATTGCGAGGCTGGTTATTGAGTTTATCCCCACACTGGGATATGGGATTATTCATCCCTTAGTGGGGTTAACGGCTTGCGCTGCTCTTTCTATTTCCGCCTGCCGTATATCAGCCTTATCCCGGTTGCATTGCCCCAGCGCCGACAGCAGGCTGACATTCAAATCCAGGCTTTGGCCCCATGTTAGATTGTCAGGGACTGCAGGTTGAGGGGTGTCAGCTGTCAGGCTGGACGGTAACGGAACCACTGGCACTTTGACGTAGACCGTTCGCGTATTGTTGCAGCCGCTTAACTGCGCCAGCAGGCACAGGCCGATTAGTGCAATCATCATTCGCAACAGCCACTTTGATATCTGACGCGGCTCCCGATGCGTCCAGTGCGATCTGCTCTTTTGCATGCTGGTTAGCCTCTGCGATGGAGTTGAATATGGTCATGGTGGTCAGGACGTTTGCGGTGATGGCCTGCGCGCTGGTTACCTGCCGTTCGGCAGCATCTGCTCGGGTTTCCTGCTGGGCTGCGACGTTGTGGTAATGACTGGCCAGCCACCCAAGGCAAACAATCAGGCAGATAACCACTGCGCTGATAATGGCGGTTAAGCGGCTCATGACATGATTACCCCAACAGCCAGAAACCACGGCCACGCATCATTACCATTGAAGGCAAGCAGTGCTGCGATAACGAAACAAATCATGTTCATTTCTGGCTCCAGGTGCATACCTGATACTCAACTTCACGCCGATTAATCAGCCCTTTCCACTTCTGTCCGCCGGCATATACCCAGCGCTTTAACTCTGCACAGGCACCGCTATATTCACGGGAATTTAGCTTTTTCAGCAGTGTGGAATTAATGGTTGCAGTGGCGCCGACGTTATAGGCAAATGAGTAAATTGCTGCGCGCTGGGTTTCTGTGGTCGGCACTTTGATATGCGGATCGACCTGTGCGGCAATGCGCTGTATATCGCGCCGGGTTAGAGCGTCGCACTCTTTATCCGTGTACCGCTTACCCCAGACAATATCCGATCCCGTGTGGCCATCGCAGACCGTGACAACACCAACGATGTCTCGATAGGCGATGTACTCGCGACCCTCAAGCCCCGTTTTGCCGGATACCATGACGGTAGCGATACCGATGGCGCCCGTACCCAGGGCTCCGATAATGCTATTTCTGAGCGCTGGTGACATTGCCATTTAATCTATCCTCGCGCTCTTTGCGCTTGTAGTACCAGTTCACACCGAAGGTGCCTATAGTGCAGACGATACCGATGATGATTGCCCAGTCGTTCAGGGAAAGAACGCCACCCATGGTCGTTAGGCCTCCAACCCAATAACTGAGCCACTCTCTGATTTTATCCATGCGTTGCATGCTCTCACCTCGCGTAGTTAGCGGGTGCTATGTGTGTTTAAAAGGGGTCAGGCCCGTCAGGCTGGATTTATCAACAAAGCGTCAAGGATGATTCCTGCGGGACCTGAAATAGAAAAGGCCGCAATTAAGCGGCCTTCGAGTGATTTATTTGTTTTAGATGGGTATGAAGGTATTGAAATGTTCTGTGAGTGCCAATGCAGGGTCGTTGAGTGAAGAAAGCACCTGTAATTTTATCTCTTCGCAGACGTCCGCGTATTTGTTTTCTTTTTCTTCCACAAGAAAGGTTTTGCCATTATTGACCACAACCTTAATGGTCCCGCTGGCGTCATGAAGGCGCAGATCAATGCTCACTACGGAGTAACTCCCGCCACGCGGCGAATCATCCGTTACTGTCGATATTTCAAAATCAAACGAGTAATCTTTTTCAAGATCGATCTCAAGTAAGCTGGACTTTCTGAAACTATCGCCAGTAACGTAGCCTGTCGAGACGTAAGGAGAAGCTACGCCCTTGATGTCCGTCCATGTTTCCCGTTCAAGGCCAAGTGATTTTCTATACTGCTCAACCAGTTGCTCAGCTTCCGAATAAACAATGTTTGACCTTTCGATCTGCGCCGCTTCAACATCTTCACGTTTCTTTTTGATTTCTGCGTAAGTGATGCCCATAGCCTTTCTCCACACCCTATTATGTCGGATTAGCATGATAACTCACCTTATAGTGCGTGGTCTTTATTTAAACAATTTTGGTTGGGCGGCCCTGTTAGCGAGTGTGGGGTTAGGAGTCCCGCGCTCTTTAACCTGCCCGGATTGGGTTATGAGCCCGTCAGACAGTGGGCCTGTATGAATGGCCGCCAGATGGATTTACGACAAAACACTGAGTGAGTGACGTTCTGGCGGCACAAATGAAAAAGGGCACTGGACTGATGCCTTTGAAGAGTTGAATGACTTAATAGTGAACTTTCATGGGCATCTAACGTCTCACCGATGAAATCAACCAAAACAGGTTTAATCACATGAAGAAAATTGTTCCAGTGCTTGCCATGTTATGGCTCTCCGGGTGTGATGATGCGAGATCTTCTCCCCCACCAATTCCCGACGAGCAGCATGATAAATCCGGAAATCAAGCGGGAACCTGGCAACTTATTGAAAAAAATAAAAATACTAAAGGAGATGTGATAGAGGTTCTGTTATTTAATACGGCCGATGGCGAGGTATGCAAAATATCCACTATCGACGACGAAGACAGGCCATCGAATTCCGCCCCTGTCCGCTGTTACTCCGCAAATGATTATGAGACAGACCGGGCACCTCCTGATAGAGATACCGATAGCCAAAATGACAAGGGTTAGTCAGTACAGAAAAATTGGTCATCCGCCAACCAGAAACCCGACGGTGCTGTTTAATGCGCCGTCAGTTCTGCCATCACTGAGCGGTATCTTCCAATCTGGCTCAGGGCTCTGCGCGTTGTAAGGCTTTGACGTGTCGTGCAGCACGCCTCTACCCAAGAGCCCTGACCGGATTGTAGATACGAAAAAGCCCAAGGCGTTAACCTCGGGCTTCTAATGTCTTTTTGCTGCTCAGTTCGCTTTAACGTCCCGAGCCTATCACAATTCAAGCATGTCCCGCGCAAGAATTCAAGTTAAATCTGTCGCTATTTGTGCCAAACTCGTCACACATTGGTGCGTAAAGCATCGATTCTGCAAGATTTAGCCAAACGTCAATCCTACTCTCGCACGTCCTCAGACACCATTCAGGGTGCTTTTCGTTAAGGTCACGAGCCATCGTCTTTTTACTGAGCTGCTTGATGTACCTGTCTTCTATAAGCGCATATAGGGACTTATGCCCTGCGCGAACTAATGTTTTGCCAAGTACCGAGTTGATGATCATCGCCTCGTCGTCAGAACAAAATGCCAGCCCACTTTTATTTTTACCGTTAAGGATTTCTTTAAAGAAGGCTTCGAGCTCAGGCTTAGTTATCCCGGACTTCTTCATGCGGCGTAGCGCCTCATTGATAGCAGTCTTGGTGATTTTCCCGGATGCCAGTAACTGGTTAAACATATTGCCGCCACTGCCGCCACCGATATATGACCAGCGGCCCCACATGCGTAGCTTTCCCTGTATCCAGATACTTTCCAGAGTGCGGAGGCGAACCATTTCACCTGACTTACCAACTTCAGAAGGGTTGATCATTCATTCACCTCATTTTTTATTTTCTGCTGTCCAGCGGCAAACAGCGCCAGTGTCAAAAATGCGCGGCCCTTTGCTTCGAGCTCACTTCGATTGATGTAACTAAGTCGCTCACCACGCCACGACTTATCAAACACGACAATAGCGCCAGCAAAAAACGCACTGGTCGGCCTTTGCTTGTCGTCGGCAGGCTTAAACCACTCGGGCAGATCAAAACCAATTCGACCGCGGATAAGGCAGATATGATCCGCATCTTCCGGCCACCATGTTTCGCTCGTCGCTGATTTGACCAGGAATACATAGCGCCCGCCCTTCTCGCGTTGCGCAGCTGCATAATTCATGATGTGAGTCATGCCTGTAATGGCCTGCTTTTCGTGGTACTGAGAACGGCTATACGGTGGGTTGCCGAAGGCTGCGCCGCCAAGTTCTGCCAGGCGCCCAGACCAGTCTTGCGTCAGCGCGTTATCTTCTGCGGTGTACCAGACAGGACATTTTGCATTGCTGTCATCAGCGAACAGGTCCAGCATCAACGGACCGAACATCGCGTTAATACCCCAGAAAAGCGGATCCGGCGTTCGCCACTGGTCGCCAACCTCTTTTAAGTAATGTGTTGGCGCGTTACGTAGGGCTGTGAGGGATTCGCAGTAAGGATTAGTCATGCGACCTCCATGTAAGCACGAATGAAAGCTGCTGCTGCCTGGGCGTTTATGGCGTTGCCGTAACCTTTCAGGCGGCCGACGCGGTTGCTGCTTGCCACTCTTGCCACCCCGGGCTCGACTCGTCCCATGCGTGCGGTAGCCCCATCAACCAGCGGGAATGTGCCGGGTTCAACTGGACGCCATTTGCCATCTCGACAAAAGAGCCAGTCCGCATCTCGCCAAAAACCGTTAACCTCAAGGGGCCGCAGGTGAACGCCTGGCGCGGCAACTGGTCCAGTCGCTCTTTCCCGTCCCGCTGCGCCGTCATTCCCGCCGAATCCTTCCAGTCGCGTGACGTTGGAGTTACCCAACCCGTCAGTAGAACGGTTCCCGGTAATTTCAGGCAGACTTTGGGAGTACCGTCCGGGTTCTTTCCGCTGTAGCAATGGGTCGACCCCGTCGCGTCGTTCGCGAGCGGAGTTTGCCAGCCAGATAATTTCACCGCTCCGGACAGGTTCTGCAGTCCGCGCTTCGTTTCTGGCTGTGGATTCGTATTGCAGGTTGGCGTCGGCCACCCAGTAGGCCCGCTCTCGCTCGTTCGGCGACCCGACACCCGCAGCCGGGAACGGCGTAAGCCCGAAGGCGTAGCCCATTCTTTCCACGTCATTTTGTACAAGGTCGAACCATGGATCCGCACGACCTCCTGCAACTTGCTCGCCAGCGACGCGCTGAGGTCGGCACTGCTTGATAAGCCAGCCAAAGGCAGGCCACAAATGCCTGTCGTCACCAAACCCAGCGCCTTTGCCAGTCGAGGAGAAAGGCTGGCATGGGCAACTTCCTGTCCAAATCGGTCTGTTATCCGGCCATCCGGCCAGACGCAGAGCATATGACCATCCACCAATCCCGGCGAAAAAGTGGCACTGGGTAAATCCTCTGAGGTCGTCAGGTGTGACATCTTCAATACTCCGTTCGTCAACTTCGCCCGGGGCGATGTGACCGCCGGCGATAAGATTACGCAGCCACTGCGCTGCAAAGGGATCTATTTCGTTGTAGTAAGCCGCCGGCGTCATACAGTAACCTCCCCTAACTCCAGGAGTACCTGACTCAGTAACTCAGCCTCAGTACCGAACTTTTCTTCCCATGACTTACGGCCAGCATGAATAGCAACGCCGTAGCCACCAGTACGGTGATGGGCATGGCATAGCGGAATGACATGGAAGTTATCAGCGCGGACAGATAAGCCAGTGCCAGAGCTGCAGTGATGTATTTCAGCGGGTGATTCACCGTAATCAAGGTTGCGGCAAACTATGCAGCCAAGAGCGGCTACGCGGCTAAGATGAAGCTTTTCAGCTTTGGTTTTTGATTTGCTCATATCGCACCGCCTTGGCGCGACAGACAAACGGAAACACCAGCATAGGTGATAGCCGGTGTCAGGAGGTACAGCTTTTGAGAGTGGTTCTTCTGCGCCATCGGTTTTTCTCCGTGGCACAGCAACTGGCAAGAAGGGTTGTTCAGACCCGTAATTAATATAGCTAATTTTAGTCCTGACTTACAGGGGGAAGACCGGCTTTTTTACGGGCCTCATTAAGGGATTTGAGCGAGGTGACAAACTCATCTTTGCGCAGCGGGAAGCCCCTCTCCACAACCCCATTTTTCACATAAACAAGGACAGGCCCGGTATGCTCTTTGAATCCTGGAAATAAATCATCCGGTATTTCCATAAATACCTCATTGGAAACACTCCACCTGCAACGAACACGGCCAACGAGTTACTGCACTAAAAATAACCGCGCTAAAGATGGCGTAAAAAGTTAACAATGGCGGCATCGCCGCCACTTACTTAGCGCTCAATAAAACCAGTCGTCGGCACTTTCCCACGTTTCCTGCAGGATTAGCTCTATGCGCTTTTTATCACCATCAACGCCGCCCAGAACGGTCAACCCGTCAGTGCTTGAGCGTCTTATATTTAGTTTGCAGCCTTCATAGTTTTGATGAAGACGGCGCAGCAATTCAACTTCAAGGGCGGGAATGGCCCCTTCTGGCAGTTTTTTAGTCTTGTCGATGGTTACTTCGATTTTCATATCATCACCCCAATCCATATACTGTATAAATAAACAGTACACCCAACGCGCTGGATGAGCAATATCTTAAGAGCACAAAACGTTAATTTTTGTCAGGATTGATAAAAGAAAACCCGCTGTAGCGGGTTGAATTTCATGGAGAAATATTAGTGCGGAAACTTTGATTCGACCTTGCTGTGAACCTCCCACAGACTAATTCCGCAGCTGCCGCAGAAGTTAGCCAGGTAATCCAGCCCTGACCATTCCCGGACACCTCCGCGAGCGGCTTCAACGTATACGCCGATTTGCTTATCTCTCCACAGGCCAAACAGTCGCCAGCCTCCGCTATCTGCGT
>NZ_JBEAFH010000074.1:0-29818 GCF_040061575.1 Klebsiella sp. CB_Kp196 | reverse complement strand
TAGCCCGGGTAAGGCGTTTACGCCGCGACCCGGGAAAAAAGTACGCTTGCTCCCCCAGGCCGAACTTCCGGCTCGCGCTGCGCTTAGCCGGGGAACGCCGGCTCCTCTGCGGCTTCAAGTGCCGCAAAACCGCCATTCCCCTGCCAGCCATCAAGCCGCGCGTACACCACCTCGACCGCGTCCTTAATCGGCTGGGTCATCGGGTAATAAAAGCCGACGATATCCGGCTGAATACCCAAGAAAATCACCTCGCCGATATCCTCTTTTAGCTGATCGATCAGATAGTTGAGCGGCATATTGTGGGTGGTCATCATAAACATCTCGGCGATATCGTCCGGATCGACGATGCGGATCTCGCCGGGATTCAGGCCCATATCGGTGGCATCGACGATCAGCAGGCGCTCGGGGCGCAGCTCGCGAATGGCGACGATATCGTTCTCCGGCGCGCTGCCGCCGTCAATCACCACCCATTCGCCGACGGGGTTAGCCGCGCACATCTCCGCCAGCAGCGGACCTGCGCCGTCGTCGCCCATCATACTATTGCCGACACAGAGTAAAACGTCAGTCACGGAGTCTCCTCACCATCAGATAGATGGCGCTTTCCTGGTGAATATCATGCAGCATGCTGAGCAGCGTTTTGCTCCACGCCTGCTGCTCGGGGGTCTGACGGGCCTGCGCTTTATCAAAAGCGTTGGCCAGCATCGTCACATGATTGCTGTCGATAACAATCTCGCCGTACTTCGGCACGCCTTCCATTTTGCGCCGCGCGGTGCTGCCCTCTTCGAGGGTCGCAATCCACGCCAGATACGCCTGCCACGGGCAGCTCAACGCCGCCTCAAGGCAGTCGATGACTCCGAGGTGGTGGCCAATCGCCAGGCTGTAATAGACCACCTGCTGCGCCTGGTCGGGCGTCGCATCGTTCTCATCAATAAATTTACGGCTCAGCTGACTGAACACCACCGTCTCGCTCATCGGATACGCGCTCCTTCGACCACCTGGTTCAGATGGGTGACGATCTCGGTCAGGCGCGGATCTTTTTCCGCCTCCAGCCAGCGCACCACCTGGCTATCGCCCTGTCCCAGCAGGCGCATATAGTCGTCGGCTATCTGGCGACCGTAGCGATAGCCCGCCAGCCGGCGCGCTTCGCGGTCGATGCGCACCCGCAGCGGCTGTACCATATCCGGATGCAGAAGCTCGGTCGGCCGTTCGTCCTGTTCGCCTGGCACGCGGGCGTGGATTTTCTGCTCCAGCAGGCCCAGCGCCATCGCGAAGCCGTACAGCGTCGCGGCGGGGGTCGGCGGGCAGCCGGGAATATAGACATCCACCGGCACGATTTTATCGGTGCCGCCCCATACGCAGTAGAGGTCGTGGAAGATGCCGCCGCTGTTGCCGCAGGCGCCGTAGGAGATACAGATTTTCGGGTCCGGCGCGGACTGCCACGCGCGCAGCGCGGGAGAACGCATCGCCCGGGTTACCGCTCCGGTAAACAGCAGAATATCGGCGTGACGCGGCGACGGCACCACTTTGATCCCAAAACGCTCGGCGTCGAACAGCGGCGACAGGGTAGCGAAAATCTCGATCTCGCAGCCGTTGCAGCCGCCGCAGTCCACCCGGTAGACGTAGGCGGAACGCTTAATTTTCTTCAGCAGCGATGCCTTCATGCTGGCGATGGACTCATCCACCGTCATCGGCACCGGAATGCCGTTTTCATCGCGCGGCCCTAATAAGTTGCTCATCAGCTGGCCTCTCTCATATGGCGAGTCAGTTCAATACGGTCGGACGGCACCAGGCACTTCTGGCGTTTACACTCCGGGCAGGTCTCAAAGCTTTCGCGATGCAGCTCGGCGCGGCTGTCGCCGTTGTGTTTGAGCAGCGCGATGGCGTAGTCGATCTCTTTCTGTACGGCGAACGGCCGTGCGCATACCCGACAGTGGCAGATGGCAAAACGCGACTGCTGGAGGAAATCCTCTTTTTTCCACACCGCCAGCTCGTACTCCTGAGAGAGCCTAATCGCCGCCGTCGGGCAAACCTCTTCGCAGCGTCCGCAGAAAATGCAGCGTCCGAGGTTGAACTGCCACGCCAGCTGGTTGGTGGCCAGATCGGTCTCCACCGTCAGGGCGTTCGACGGACAGGCGTTAACGCAGGCGGCGCAGCCGATGCACTGCTGCGGGTTATGCTCCGGTTTGCCGCGGAAGTTTTTATCCACCGGCATCGGCTCCAGCGGGTATGAGTGCGTCGCGGTGCCGGTTTTGATGACTTTTTTAATAAAGGTAAACATGGCGATTCCTTATTTCAGCGGCGAGTTCTTACGCTCGATGCTGTAGCGCTCCAGCTCTTTGTACGGCACCACTTTGCTTTTCTTCTTGCGCACGTCAACCACGGTCATGCGGTCGGTGCAGGAGTAGCACGGGTCGAGGCTGCCGATAATCAGCGGCGCGTCGGAGACGGTATTGCCGCGCAGCATATAGCGCAGGGTCGGCCAGTTGGCGTAGGTCGCCGCCCGGCAGCGCCAGCGGTACAGCTTCTGGTTGTCGCCGGTCATGCTCCAGTGGATATCATCTCCGCGCGGCGCTTCCGAGAAGCCCAGCGCGAAGCGGTGCGGAATATAGGTGAACCCTTCGACCATCAGCGGGCCGCCCGGCAGGTTATCGAGGCCAAAGTCGATCATGTTCAGCGCGGTGTAGACCTCGTTGATGCGCACCTTCAGGCGCGAGATGACGTCGCAGCCCTGTTCGCTGTGCACTTCCATCGGCAGCAGGCCGTAGCCGACAAACGGGTGATCGGCGCGGGTATCGCGGGCGTGGCCGCTGGCGCGCACCATCGGGCCAACGTTGCTGAAGTCGCGGGCGATTTGCGGGTCGAGACGACCGATGCCCACGGTACGCTGCTCCATATTCGGCGTGCTGAGCAGCATATCCACCAGCTCCTGCACGTCGCGGCGCATCTGCTGCGCCAGCTGGCGGGTCTGGATCATGTCCTCTTTCAGCAGATCGCGACGAATGCCGCCAATCAGGTTCAGACCGTAGGTTTTACGCGCCCCGGTAAGAATTTCCGCCATCTTCATCGAGGTTTCGCGCACGCGGAAGAACTGCATAAACCCGGAGTCGAAGCCGGTAAAGTGGCAGGCGAGGCCGAGGTTCAGCAGGTGCGAGTGCAGGCGCTCCACCTCCAGCAGAATGGCGCGGATCATCTGCGCGCGCTCCGGCACCACGATGCCCATCGCGTTCTCCACCGAAGTGGTGTAGGCGGTGCTGTGGGCGAAACCGCAGATACCGCACACGCGGTCCGACAGGAAGGTGACTTCGTTGTAGCCCATCCGGGTTTCCGCCAGCTTTTCCATCCCGCGATGAACGTAGAACAGGCGGTAGTCGGCGTCGATAATATTCTCGCCGTCAACGAACAGGCGGAAGTGGCCCGGTTCGTCGGAGGTGACGTGCAGCGGGCCAATCGGCACCACGTTGTTTTTCTTGCTGCCCAGCTCGTTGATAAACTCGTAGGTTTCGGCGTCGGTGGTCGGCGCCGGACGCTGGCGGTAGTCCATGCTGTCTTTACGCAGCGGATAGAGTTCATCCGGCCAGTCGTCCGGCAGCACCAGCCGGCGCTCGTCCGGCAGCCCCACCGGCACCAGGCCGTACATGTCGCGCACTTCGCGCTCGCCCCATACCGCCGCCGGCACCCGCGGCGTCACCGACGGATACTCGGGTTTATTGGCGTCCACTTCCACGCGCACGGTGATCCAGCACTTCGTGCCCTGCTCCATCGACAGCACGTAGTAGACGGCGTAGTGGCCGTTCAGCTTGCGTTCATCGTTGCCGAACAGCACCGACAGCCAGCCGCCCTGCTTGTAGTACAGGAACTCGACCACTTCCGGCAGATAGTTGACCTTCACCGTGACCGTCAACTGGTCTTTGGTCTGCCAGGCTTCATCCAGCACCACGCCCGGAAAGGCCTGATGCAGCGCGGCGAGATAGTGTTGACCGATTTTTTCTTCAGACATGCTCAAACTCTCTTAAATCACGCCACCAGCAAGGAGACGAAGGCTAAAAAGGCAAAACCAAACCCGGCCCAGGTGACGCGGGAGGTGGCGCAAAAGCGCAGACGCGCCATGCTGTTTTCGAACAGCGCAATCACCAGCACGCCGAGCACCAGCTTGACGACGGCAACCACCAGCGCCAGCAGCAGACCGCCGACGCTAAAGCTGGTCATCTGTCCCCACGGGATAAATACGCCGACGAACATCTGCAGGACCACCAGCTGCTTGAGGCTGATGCCCCACTTCAGCACGCCGAAGCCGCTGCCGCTGTATTCCGAGAGCGGGCCTTCCTGAAGCTCCTGCTCCGCTTCCGCCAGGTCGAACGGCAGCTTGCCCATTTCGATAAAGGTGGCGAAGGCGCAGGCGCACAGCGCCAGAATCAGCGGAAGAGTGCGGGCGACAGGCCAGTGATAAATGGTGTCGGTGATACTGCTGATATGGGTGGACCCCGCGACCTGCGCCGCGACCCACAGGCCGAGCAGCAGGATGGGCTCCACCAGCACGCCGAGCATCGCTTCGCGGCTCGCCCCGATAGCGGTAAATGGGCTGCCGGTATCAAGGCCGGAAATAGCAAAGAAGAAGCGGGCGATAGCGAACAGGTAGATCAGGGTAATCAGGTCGCCCAGCCCCGCCATCGGCGAATCAACGGTCACCACCGGCAGCGCGGTGGCGATGGTCAGCATCACGCCGACCATCACGTACGGCGTCAGGCGGAAGACCCAGCCGGAGGCATCCGGGCCAACGCTCTGGCGGCCCAGCAGTTTCAGAATGTCCCGGTACTCCTGCAGCACGCCCGGACCGCGGCGATTATGCAGACGCGCGCGGGCGACGCGGGTCACCCCGGACAACAGCGGCGCGACGGCGAACAGCACCAGCGCCTGCAACAATGCAATTAATACGCTCATTCTCAGGCTCCTCGGGAAATCACAATCACCACCAGTACCGCCAGCTCCACCAGCGCCACGCCGCGAAATAGCGCAGGCGCGGAAGCGTTCTGCCAGCCGGGCACCAGGCGCACCGGGTTCAGCCAGTGGCGCAGTTTCAGAATCGGCGCAAAGGCTTCTTTCACCGGCATGGCGAAACCGTGGGCGGTCACCACCATGGATTTTTCATGGTCGTAGCCGCAGACCCAGGCCGCGCCGCGGGAGCGCGCCGGCAGGCGATCGCCCTTGAAGAAGATCATCAGCAGCAGCGGCAGGAGCGGGCAGGCAATCAGCAGAATGGCGATCATCGGCTGGGACACCGCGCTGGAGACCTCCGCCTGCACCGGAAACGCCCCGCTCACCAGCGGCAGCAGCCACGGCGCGGCAACCCCGCCAATCACGCAGCAGACGGCGGCCAGTACCACGCTAAAGGTCATCAGCCCCGGCGCGCAGGTGGCGTTTTCCGCCTCTTTGCTTCGCGGCGCGCCGAGGAAGGTGACGCCGTAGACTTTCGCCATACACATCACCGCCAGCGCGCCGGTAATCGCCAGGCCCACCGCCAGCAGCGGCCCGAGCAGGCGGCCAACAAACGCGTCGCCGGTGCTCAGCTTAAAGAAGGACTGATAGATAACCCACTCCCCGGCAAAGCCGTTCAGCGGCGGCAGCGCGGCCATCGCCATCAGGCCCACCAGCATCGCGAGCGAAATCAGCGGCATTTTCTTGCCGATCCCGCCGAGCTTTTCGATATCGCGATGGCCGGTGCGGAACCACACCGCCCCCGCGCCGAGGAACAGGGTGGTTTTAAACAGGCTATGGTTGATCAGGTGATACATGCCGCCAATAAAGCCCAGCACCATCAGGGTCGGGTTATGGGTCGCCACGCCGGTGACGAACGCCCCGAGGCCGAGCAGGATAATGCCGATGTTTTCCAGGGTGTGGTACGCCAGCAGGCGCTGAATATTGTGCTCCATCAGGGCGTACAGCCCGCCGACGAAGGCGGTGATCATGCCCAGCACCAGCAGCATCACGCCCCACCACAGCGGCGGTACGCTGCCGGCCAGCGAGACCGTCAGGATGCCGTAGAGACCGACCTTCATCACCACCGTGGAAAACAGCGCGGCGGCCGGCGCGCTGGCACCGGCGTGAGCCTGCGGCGCCCAGCCGTGCAGCGGAATAACTCCGGCCAGCAGCGCAAAGCCGACCAGGCCCGGCAGCCACAGCAGCGCGTTCTGCGGCGCCGCCATCGCCATCTGGGTAATCTGCGCCAGCTCAAGGGTGCCGTAGGACGACCAGACCAGCCAGCAGCTCCACGCCATCAGCAGCGTACCGAGGCGACCCAGCGCAAACCACAGCTTGCCGGACTGCGCGCAGCCGGTAAGAAACGCGGCGCAAAGGGCCATAATCTCCGCCATCACCACCAGCGCGCCGAAGTTCGTCACCACCACGGCGCAGACGGCGGCGGCCAGCAGCAGATTCACCAGCAGGCCGTTGGCTTTCACCTGCGGGTGACGATGCCAGGCGATATTGAACAGCGAAATCGGCAGTGCCGACAGGCCGATCGCCAGCAGCCACAGCGCGTTGACGCCGCCCACGCGCAGGGTCAAATGCAGCATCTGCAGCATGCCGCCGCTAACGCGCTCCGGCATCAGCAGCGCCGTTCCGCCCGCCAGCACCAGCATCGCGCTGGCGACCGCGCCGCCAATCCCGGCGATCGCCCCGCTCAGCGGTTTGCGCAGGGCGAACAGAAACGCCAGCACCGCGCTGGCGGCGTACCAGGCCACCGCCTGATTCACTAAGGAAATCACACTCATTTCACGTCCCCTTGTTGCGCCTGGAACAGCGACAGATCGCCGAGATCGGTATTAAAAGTCAGCTGCCGCTTACGCTTGCTGGCCTGGGCGATATCGCGGATATCCACCAGCAGCAGCGCTTTGGTCGGGCAGGTGCGTACGCACGCCGGGCCCTGCTCATCGAAGTGGCACAGGTCGCATTTGACGGCGATGGCGCGCACGCCCGGCACCCAGTCGAGCAGCGAGCTGACGCGGGCCGGCGCCGGCGGCGCGGCGGGGGCCAGCGGCGTATTGGCGTTAGCCGGCATATCCAGCGGACGGCTGCCGGAAAACTCAATGGCGCCGAACGGACAGGCGATGCCGCACAGCTTGCAGCTTACGCACAGGCTCTCATTGAGCTGCACCGCGCCATCGACGCGATTAATGGCGTTAACCGGGCAGACGGCGGCGCAGGGCGCATCTTCACAGTGGTGGCACATCTGCGGCGCGGATTCTTTTTCATTGCGCATTAAATGCAGCCGGGGCATGGCCTGCAGGCCCTGCTGGCGGTGAGTCTCAGCGCAGGCGGCTTCGCAGGTGCGACAGCCGATACAGACGGTGGAGTCAGCAATTACAAAACGGTTCACCGGGTCATCCTCAGGTGAAAGTCATTTTTGACGAAAACAGGTTGCGCAGGTGTCAGCTTCGACACTTGTCGACACCTGACGATTAACGGGCCAGCGTCAGGTGGCTTAAATCCACCGGCTGGTCTTGTTCGATAGCCTCGTAGAGACGGTCGTAAACGCTGGCGATAGTCGCCAGATAGTGCTCCAGAACCTGCTCGCGGTCGCGGTTGCTGATCCGGCCATCAATGGTGCCGTCTGAGCCCAGCGTGGCCTGGGCAATCAGACGTCTGTCGTCGCCGTTTTTAGTTTCCACGTAGTACTCGATGGTGTGGCTGTTAAACCCTTCCGCCAGCGCAACGTAGACCTGAAAATGGCCAAACAGTACGAAGCACAGTTCTTTATCCGGCGCGCAGCTCATGGCGTGATGCAGACGCGCTTTCGACAGGGTTATCCCCTGTACCAAGGAGTTGCAGTAGGTGTGCCACTGCTCCTGATGCTGACGGTGACGATCGGCGATGTAGTCCGCCTTTTCACTTAATTCCCAAATAGTCATCCCGGATCCCCCGTTGTATGAGATGCACCGGTTAAGCACTTTTCATGCCAAAATTTAATTAATTGATTTTAAACATGTTTATAAAATTCCGGGGGGCGGAAAGACATGTCGATGACGACGTCTGCAGCGTGTCATCGACATTTTCGTGACATTACCTATGACCTGGCATCGTTATTGCATTAAAGGGCCATCGCGATACGGAGGCACCATGCACGAAATCACTCTTAGCCAGCGGGCGCTGGAAATTATCGAACAGCAGGCGCTGCAGGCCGGCGCGCGTCGGGTGACCGGCGTGTGGCTGAAGGTCGGGGCGTTTTCCTGCGTGGAGGCCAGCGCGCTGACCTTCTGCTTTGAGCTGGTGTGCCGCGGCACGCTGGCGGAGGGCTGCGAGCTGCATATCGCCGAACAACAGGCTGAATGCTGGTGTGAATCCTGCCAGCAGTACGTGCATCTCATCTCACAGCACGTGCGCCGCTGCCCGCAGTGTCAGAGCGACCGGCTGCAAATCGTGGCGGATGACGGCTTACAGATTCAGCGACTAGAAGTGGAGTAATAAGATTATGTGTACAACCTGCGGCTGCGGTGAAGGCAACCTTTATATAGAAGGCGACGAGCATAACCCGCATTCGGCGTTTCGCAGCGCACCCTTCGCGCCCGCCCCGCGCCAGATGATGAACATTACCGGCGTGAAAACCGATAACTTTTCCCCCACCCGCTCGGAGGCTGGCGACCTGCACTACGGTCACGGCGAGGCGGGTACCCATGCGCCCGGCCAGAGCCAGCGGCGGATGCTGGAAGTGGAAATCGACGTGCTGGATAAAAACAACCGTCTCGCCGCCCGCAACCGCGCGCGCTTCGCCGCTAAAAACCAGCTGGTGCTGAATCTGGTCTCCAGCCCCGGCTCCGGCAAAACCACCCTGCTGACGGAAACCCTGCTGCGGCTGAAAGAGAAAACCGCCTGCGCGGTGATTGAAGGCGATCAGCAAACGGTGAACGACGCCGCGCGCATCCGCGCCACCGGCACCCCGGCGATTCAGGTCAACACCGGCAAAGGCTGCCATCTCGACGCGCAGATGATCGCCGACGCCGCGCCGCGCCTGCCGCTGGATGACCACGGGATCCTGTTTATCGAAAACGTCGGTAACCTGGTGTGTCCGGCGAGCTTTGACCTCGGCGAACGTCATAAAGTGGCGGTGCTGTCGGTAACCGAAGGCGAAGACAAGCCGCTGAAGTATCCGCATATGTTCGCCGCCGCCAGCCTGATGCTGCTTAACAAGGTCGACCTGCTGCCGTATCTCAACTTTGACGTAGAAAAGTGTCTGGCCTGCGCCCGCGAGGTGAACCCGGATATTGACATCATTCTGCTTTCCGCCACCAGCGGCGAAGGCATGGACCAGTGGCTTAGCTGGCTGGAGACGCAACAATGTGCATAGGCATTCCCGGACAAATCTGCGCCATTGACGGCAATCTGGCGAAGGTCGAAGTGTGCGGCATTCAGCGCGAAGTCGACCTGACCCTGGTGGGCGCGTTCGACGATCGCGGCCAGCCGCGTCTCGGCCAGTGGGTGCTGGTCCACGTGGGTTTCGCCATGAGCGTGATTAACGAAGCCGAAGCCCGCGATACCCTCGAGGCGCTGCAAAATATGTTTGAAGTCGAGCCGGACGTCGGCGCGCTGCTGTACGGCGAGGAGCGGTAAATGCGCTATGTCGATGAATACCGCGCTCCGGAACAGGTGATGCAGCTGGTGGAACACCTCCGGCAGCGCGCGCGCCTGCTGCCGCATACCGCCGAACGTCCGCTGCGCATTATGGAAGTGTGCGGCGGTCATACCCACGCCATTTTTAAATTTGGTCTCGACCAGCTGCTGCCGGAAAATATCGAGTTTATTCACGGCCCCGGCTGCCCGGTGTGCGTGCTGCCGATGGGGCGCATCGACGCCTGTATCGATATCGCCAGCCGTCCGGGGGTGATTTTCTGCACCTTTGGCGACGCCATGCGCGTGCCGGGAAAAAACGGCTCGCTGCTGCAGGCTAAATCGCGCGGCGCCGACGTCCGCATCGTCTATTCGCCGATGGACGCCCTGAAGCTGGCGCAGCAGCACCCCGAGCGTGAAGTGGTGTTCTTCGGCCTTGGTTTTGAAACGACGATGCCCGCCACCGCCCTGACCCTGCGCCAGGCCCGCGAGCGCGGCGTCGCCAACTTCTATTTTTTCTGCCAGCACATCACCCTGCTGCCGACCCTGCGCAGCCTGCTCGACCAGCCGGATAACGGTATCGACGCGTTTCTCGCCCCCGGTCACGTCAGCATGGTGATTGGCACCGACGCCTACGGATTTATCGCCAGCGACTATCATCGTCCTTTAGTGGTGGCAGGATTCGAACCGCTTGATCTACTGCAAGGCGCGGTGATGCTGGTTGAGCAGACAATAGCGCGGCACAGCGACGTGGAGAACCAGTATCGCCGGGTGGTGCCCGATGCGGGCAATCCGCTGGCGCAGTCGGCCATCGCCGAGGTGTTTTGCCTTAGCGGCGATAGCGAGTGGCGCGGTCTGGGGGTGATTAACGACTCCGGCGTGCATCTGACGGCCGCGTATCAGCGTTTCGACGCCGAAGCACATTTCCGCCCGGCGCCGCAGCGGGTCTGCGACGACCCGCGCGCCCGCTGCGGCGAGGTGCTGACCGGCCGCTGCAAACCGCACCAGTGCCCGCTATTCGGCAATACCTGCAACCCGCAGAGCGCGTTCGGCGCGCTGATGGTCTCATCGGAGGGCGCCTGCGCCGCCTGGTATCAATATCGCAGTCAGGAAATCGAAGCATGAAAAGCGTTCAGTTAGCCCACGGTAGCGGCGGTCAGGCGATGCAGCAGCTGATCGGCGATCTGTTTATGCAGGCTTTCGCCAACCCCTGGCTGGCGGAGCAGGAAGATCAGGCGCGTCTCGATCTCGCCCAGCTTAGCGCGCAGGGCGACAGGCTCGCCTTCTCCACCGACAGCTACGTCATCGATCCGCTGTTTTTCCCAGGCGGCAATATCGGCAAGCTGGCGGTCTGCGGCACCGCCAACGATGTGGCGGTGAGCGGCGCGCTGCCGCGCTATCTCTCCTGCGGGTTTATTCTCGAAGAGGGGCTGGAGATGGCCACCCTCGAAGCGGTGGTGAACAGCATGGCGCAGACCGCGCGGGAGGCCGGCATCGCCATTGTCACCGGCGATACCAAAGTGGTGCCGCGCGGGGCGGCGGATAAGCTGTTTATCAATACCGCCGGGATCGGCGTTATCCCTACCGGTATTCGCTGGGGGGCGCAGCAGATTAGCGCGGGAGACGTGCTGCTGGTCAGCGGCACGCTTGGCGATCACGGGGCAACGATCCTCAACCTGCGCGAACAGATGGGGCTTGACGGCGCGCTGTCCAGCGACTGCGCGGTGCTGACGCCCTTGATTCAGACGCTGCGCGACGTTGCTGGCGTGAAAGCCCTGCGCGATGCCACCCGCGGCGGCGTTAACGCGGTAGCCCATGAATTCGCCGCCGCCAGCGGCTGCGGGATTGAACTGCACGAGAATAAGCTGCCGGTGAACGATACCGTGCGAGGCGTGTGCGAGCTGCTGGGGCTGGACGCGCTTAATTTCGCCAACGAGGGCAAGCTGCTGATCGCCGTTGCCCGCGAGGCGGCGGAAAGCGTACTTGCGCATTTACGGTCTCATCCATTAGGCCGCGATGCGGCGATAATCGGCGAGGTTGTGCCGCGCGCGGGCGTGCGCTCTGTTGGTCTGTACGGCGTGAAGCGCACGCTGGATCTTCCTCACGCCGAGCCGCTGCCGAGAATTTGTTAACGGTGCGGGCCCCCGGATTGCGGCTAACGCCTTATCCGGGCTACAACACTGCGCGCACCTGTAGCCCGGCTAAGCGCAGCGCGAGCCGGGAAAAGCCAGCATGATTATCCAGCCCAAACCAGCGGGCACCCACGGATGGGTTAATGGCGGTCACAACCGCTTTATTAACAGACTATTATTTGTGTCATCACTTTCTTCTGCGCCGCTTTGCGGCGCTTTTGGACTTAAGCAATGTCGTATACACCGATGGGCGATCTTGGGCAGCAGGGTCTGTTTGATATCACCCGCATTTTATTACAGCAGCCGGATCTGGCCGCGCTGAGCGAGACGCTGACCGGCCTGGTGCAGCAGTCCGCGCTCGCCGACCGGGCGGCGATTATTCTGTGGCATTCCGGCAACCATCGCGCGGTCCGGCACGCCTGCGACGACGCGGGACAGCCGGTGAGCTACGAGGATGAAACCGTCCTCGCCAACGGCCCGGTTCGACGCCTGCTCTCGCGCCCGGATGCGCTGCATTGCGATAGCGCCACCTTTGCCGAAACCTGGCCGCAGCTCGCCGTAAGCGGACTCTACCCCAGCTTTGGCTATTACTGCCTGCTGCCGCTGGCGGCGGAAGGGCGTATTTTCGGCGGCTGCGAATTTATTCGCGACGACAACCGGCCGTGGACCGAAAAAGAGTACCAGCGGCTGCACACCTTTACGCAAATCGTTGCCGTGGTGACCGAACAGATCCAAAGCCGGGTCAGCAACAACGTTGATTACGACCTGCTGTGCCGGGAACGCGACAACTTCCGCATCCTGGTGGCGATCACCAACGCGGTACTCTCGCGGCTGGATATCGACGAACTGGTCAGCGAAGTGGCCAAAGAGATCCACCGCTACTTCCGCATCGACGCCATCAGCGTGGTACTGCGCAGCAACCGCAAAGGCAAGCTCAATATCTACTCCACCCACTACCTCGACGCCAGCCACCCGGTGCACGACCAGAGCGAAGTGGACGAAGCCGGTACCCTGACCGAACGGGTATTCAAAAGCAAAGAGATGCTGCTGCTCAACCTGCATCAGCACGACCCGCTGGCGCCGTACGAAAAAATGCTTTTCGAGATGTGGGATAACAAAATTCAGACCCTGTGCCTGCTGCCGTTGATGTCCGGCAATACCCTGCTTGGGGTGCTGAAGCTGGCGCAGTGCGATGAGAAAGTCTTCACCACCACCAACCTCAAGCTGCTGCGGCAAATCGCCGAGCGCGTCTCGATCGCCATCGACAACGCCCTCGCCTACCGCGAGATTCAGCGGCTGAAAGAGCGGCTGGTCGATGAGAACCTCGCCCTGACCGAACAGCTTAACAACGTCGAGAGCGAGTTTGGCGAAATCATCGGCCGCAGCGAGGCCATGAACAACGTGCTCAAGCAGGTGGAGATGGTGGCGCAGAGCGACAGCACGGTGCTGATCCTCGGCGAAACCGGCACCGGTAAGGAGCTGATTGCCCGCGCTATTCATAATCTGAGCGGCCGCAATAGCCGCCGGATGGTCAAAATGAACTGCGCGGCGATGCCCGCCGGGCTGCTGGAAAGCGACCTGTTTGGCCACGAGCGCGGCGCCTTCACCGGCGCCAGCGCCCAGCGTATCGGCCGTTTCGAACTGGCGGACAAAAGCTCGCTGTTTCTCGATGAAGTGGGCGACATGCCGATTGAACTACAGCCGAAACTGCTGCGCGTGTTGCAGGAGCAGGAGTTCGAGCGTCTCGGCAGCAATAAGCTGATTCACACCGACGTGCGCCTGATCGCCGCCACCAACCGCGATCTTAAGCAAATGGTCGCCGATCGCGAGTTTCGCAGCGATCTCTACTATCGGCTGAACGTCTTCCCGATCCACCTGCCTCCCCTGCGCGAGCGGCCGGAGGATATTCCCCTGCTGGTGAAGGCCTTCACTTTTAAAATTGCCCGCCGTCTCGGGCGCAACATTGATAGCATTCCGGCGGAAACGCTGCGCCTGCTCAGCCGCATGGAGTGGCCGGGTAACGTGCGCGAACTGGAGAACGTCATTGAGCGCGCGGTGCTGCTGACCCGCGGCAGCGTGCTGCAGCTCTCCTTACCGGAAATGAGTATCGAGACGGAGCCGCTGGCGGCGGAAGTGCTGCCGGAGGAAGGGGAAGACGAATACCAGCTGATTGTCCGGGTGCTGAAAGAGAGCAACGGCGTGGTCGCCGGACCGAAGGGCGCGGCCCAGCGTCTGGGATTAAAGCGCACGACGCTGCTTTCGCGCATGAAACGGTTGGGTATTAATAAAGACCAGCTGCAGTAGGCACATCTTCAGAACGCTGTTTCATTTTGATTTTAATGAAACAGCGTTCTGTGAGACAACTCGCTTTACCCGTTCCTGATGAATGATAAATAAGCCTTTTCCTTAATGGAGATGCTTATGACGCGTTTACCTCTGGCCGCCGCCATCGCTTTGCTTTTGGCTTCTCAGGCTGCATTTTCCTCTCTTCCCACCTTTTCCGTCTGGCCCGGCGGTGAAGCGCCCGGCGCCAAAAACAGCCCGGCGAGCGAATCGCTGGTGGAGCGCAGCAAAGACCCCTCGCTGCCCGATCGCGCGGTCACCGGCGTTCGCGCTCCGACAATTACCGTTTACGCGCCAGAGAAGCCCAACGGTATCGCGCTGCTGGTGACGCCGGGCGGCTCTTACCAGCGAGTGGTATTGGATAAAGAGGGCAGCGATCTCGCCCCGGTATTTAACGCCCGGGGCTATACCCTGTTTGTGATGACCTATCGGATGCCGGCGGACGGTCACGCGGAAGGCAGCGAGGCGCCGTTGGCCGATGCGCAGCGCGCGCTGCGTACCCTGCGGGCGCGGGCCGCCGATTGGCATATCGACCCGCAAAAAATCGGCATTATGGGCTTTTCCGCCGGGGGACACGTGGCGGCAAGCCTGGAGACACGCTATAGCGAACCGGCTTACGCCGCCGTGGACGCGGTTGACCAGCAGAGCGCGCGGCCGGACTTCGCGGTGCTCGGCTATCCGGTTATTTCCATGGATCCGGCGATTGCCCATCCCGGATCGCGCAAGGCATTGATTGGCGAAACGCCGACGGCAGAGCGGCAGCACCGCTATTCACCGGAGCAGAACGTCACGCCGCAAACGCCGCCGACCTTTATTTTCCACGCGGTGGACGATCCTTCCGTGCCGGTGGATAACGCGCTGGTGATGTTTAACGCCCTGCGCGCGCAGCAGGTGCCGACCGAGCTGCATCTGTTCGCCGAGGGGAAACACGGATTTGGCATTCGCGGGACCCGGGGCCTGCCCGCCGCCGAGTGGCCGCAGCTGGCGATGAACTGGATAGCCTCGCTGGCGGAAATGAAAAAATAGCGCCGGTAATCCCCGGCTCGCGGCTGACGCCTTAGCCGGGCTACCTGTCCACAGACGGCGGGGACCTCGAAGCCCCGGTAGGTACGGTTTCCCGGAGGCGATGCTGCGCATCTGGCCGGCTACAAGTTCGTGCGGTTTGGTAGCCCGGACAGGCGCGTCAAGCGCCGCCTCCGGGGGATTTTGCCGAGCTATTTATCAGAACTGAAGCCGTTGCTGGTCGCCAGTTCGGCAAACCACAGCGCGTTGCGCTTTATCTGCCGCTCTCCGGTTTGCAGGTCGAGCCGCCAGAAACCGTAGCGGCGCTTGAACGAGTTAATCCACGACCAGTTATCGATAAAGGTCCACTGATGCACGCCAAAGCAGTTCGCGCCGTCGGCTATCGCGCGGTGCAGCTGCACCAGATGCTCTTCCATCAGGCCGATGCGGAACGAATCGTCAATCACCCCGTCTTCGCCCGGTTCGCCTTCCGACTCAATATCCATCGCAATACCGATTTCCGCGAGGAACCACTTTATATTGCCGTAGTTATCGCGAATATTGGCGGCAATGTCATAAATCGCCTGCGGCAGAATCTCATTATTATCGCGATAAGGATTAAAGCGCCCTTGCGGATTCACGTAGTTTTCGAAATAGACCTCCGGGGTGAAATAGTCCAGCGTATAGTCGCTTTCGCGCGCCTTCACCCGCCGCGGAACGTAATAGTTAACGCCGAGAAAATCGACGCGCGATCCGGTAATCAGCTCCACGTCGGCTTTTGTCACCTCCGGCAGGCAGTGGTGCGCGGCCAGAATTTCGCACAGCGCTTTCGGGAACTGATGCTTCACCAGCGGATCGAGGAAGCTGCGGTTGAAGAACAGATCCGCATACCACGCCGCTTTTTGGTCTTCCGCGCTGTCGTTGCGGGTATAGGACGGCGTCAGATTCAGCACCACGCCAATCTCGCTTTCCAGCGCCAGCGCGCGAAACTCGCGCACCGCTTTGGCGTGGGCCAGCATAATGTTAAACGCCACCTGCGCCGCCAGCCTGCCGTCTTTCTTGCAGGGATAGTGGAAGTCGTACAGGTAGCCGCCCTCAACCGGCACAATCGGCTCGTTGAAGGTAATCCAGTATTTCACCTTGTGACCGAATAGCTCAAAAGCGGTACGGGCAAAACGCGCGAAGAGATCGGTCACGTGCGCCGACTCAAAGCCGCCGTACTGCTTTTGCAGCGCTTCCGGCATGTCAAAATGATAGAGGTTGATCATCGGCTCGATGCCGTTTTCAATCATCTCATCAAGGTAGGCATGATAGAAACGCACCGCGTCCGCATTGGGCGTGCCGGTTTCGAAGTCGTCAATCAGCCGCGACCACTGAATCGACGTGCGGAAGGAGTTGAACCCGGTCCGCTTCATCAACGCCACGTCCTGGGGATACTGATGATAGGTGTCGCAAACGGTTTGCGGCCCAATCTGCTGATAAAAACGTTCCGGCTGTTCGGCAAACCAGCTATCCCAAATAGAACGGTGCGGCTTGTTGCTTATCCCTTCCGTTTGCGGACCGGATGCCGCCGCGCCCCATAAAAAGCCTTCCGGAAACTGATACCGGGTCATAACGCCTCCTGTAAGTTAAAAAAGGCCGCACCCAACGGGCGCAGCCAATAAGCACTACTCTGCAACCACTTCAATCGATTTGATAAACATGTAGCCCCAGTCGCCGGCGAATTTACCGAAGTCGATGCGGTTATCGCCGGCCTTCAGCTCAACCGGCACCAGCAGCTGCTGGCCCTGCTCATCGGTCTGCGGGAATTCAACCGCGATTGGCGCGCCGTCGTTGACGATAAACGAGTTTTTCTTGCCGCCCCATTTGCCGCTGAACGTCACCCGCAGCTGATACTTGCCGGCCCACGGCGCGGAAACCTGCCAGCTGACCTTATCCCCGTCGTTGGCGAACGGCCCGAGGAAGCCGTCGTCGCCAATCGCCAGCGCGTCTTTTTCGCTTTTCGCCGCCGCAATCTTGCCATCGGTCACGTTCAATACCCCGCCGCCAAAACGGCAGTAGTCGGCGGGGACTTTACCGACGGCTTCCGTCACCGTGACCTTAACGGTTTTGCTGCTTTTGAGCAGGCCGTCATCGGCGCTAAAAGTCAGCGCGTATTCACCGGGGGCGCTGAACCAGGCGCGGGTTTCGGCTTTATCCGTCGCGCAGAAGTGGGCCTGCGCGCTGCCGCCGTTGCTCCAGTTCACCGTCACGTTTCGGTCCGGGAGGGCGTCATCGCGCCAGCTCGCGCTGAGCTGCACGCCCTGGTCCTGGCTGGTGGTGAGCGTCTCCGCCAGCGCCACTACCGGTGCCTGATTAGCCTGAGTATGCTTCACGCTAATCACGTTCGAAGGCGATGAACTGCCGCTCTCGTTTTTAGCGATGACGCGGTAATAGTACGTATTCCCCAGCCGCAGACTGCGATAGTCATCGCGGAACAGATCCATCGTATGCGGGTTCCACTCGTTAACGCCGTCGGAAATGTCGCGCCCCACGACCTTCCACGGCCCGGATGGCGAATCAGCGCGCTCAACATCATAGGCGCGCCCTACCGCCGCCCCCAGCCAGTTGATCGCAAACGGTGAATCCGTCGGCCGCAGCGTCGGCGCGTCAGGTTTCGGCAGCGGCGGCGCTTTCTCCTGCCCGTTCATCTGCGCGGCGGCGGTGCGCACCAGGTCGACCACCTCCATCTCCTGGTTGGCCTTACCTTCGACCGGGAAGCCCGGCAGATGGTAGCTGTAGTGGCCGGTGGACTCTTTGTGCCAGTAGAAGCCGCCGTCGTGACGATGACCGCGGAAGCCCCAGATTAAACCGCCCGCCGCCTGCGCGCCGTTGACTTCGCTATGGACGATCGACTGCATAATGGCGTTAAGCTGCTGCGCGTCCAGCAGGCCAAATTCGCCCACCATGTAGACTTTCTTACCCGCTGCCGCCGTCAGGTCTTTTTTCACCTGTTCGGGATGGTTGTTATCGGCATTGGTGTAGTAATGGTTGCTGACGATATCGACATGGGGATCGTTAAGCGCAAACGCATTAATTTTCTTATAGGTGCCATCCACCACCAGCTGGTGCGGCGCCCACTTTTTGATCCATGCGGCGGTCTGCTGAAGGAACGCCGCGTTGGTGTCTTCCAGCTCGTTGCCGGTCTCCCAGGCCATAATCGCTTTTTCGTCATAGTAAGGGCGCCCGGTCACGCTGTTGGTACGGGTGATAACCTGACGAATCACGTCCAGATAGGCCTTGAAGGTTTTACTGTCGGTACGGTAAAAATCCTCCGGCTTTTCGTGGTAGAACGCCGCCAGCTGCTCGCGACCGCCCCACCACCACCAGTGATCGATAAACGGCAGAATCAGGCGCAGCCCCTGTTTGTCCGCCTCGGCGATCATGTTGTCGTACACCCGCATCGCCTTTTCGTTCAGGCGCGGCATGCCGTCGGCGGTTTCCGGGGCCAGAATATGGGTTTCGCGACCGCAGGCCTCGTCAAACGTCTGCTGCACCGAGAGCACGTATACCCGCTGCGCCCTGGCGCCGGTTTGCACGAGCGCTTTAATCCAGTTTTCCTGTTCCTCCGCCGTCGGCCAGCGGAAGTATTGCCCCCAGCCGCGCGAGTCGGCCTTGCAGGTACCGCGCGCATCGTCCTCGATACGGTGCAGTTCCGGCGCATGAATGCCCGCAAAGCGGAACACCTTGTCGCCATCTTTTAACGTTGCGCCGTCGCGGGTAATAAAGTGTTCAAAGTGCGACTGCTCCGCGGCCATCGCGCCTGCGCTTCCCAGCGCCGAAAGCAGCGCGACGAGCATCAGTTTTTTCACCGGCTTAATCATCGTTATCTCTCCTTAGAACCAGACTTCGGCCTGCACGCCGAAGTTCAGCGTATCGGTGTCGCCGCTGCGCGAGTAGCTACCGGCGGAAAGGGTATTGGTGCTCCAGTCGTAGTTGCCGTCCAGCGCGTCGGACACCCCTTTATCCCACTTCGCGTAAGTCACGAAGAAGCGCAGCTGCGGGCGAGTCCAGAAGCCGGAATCAAAGGTCAGGGTCGGCGCGATGGTCACTTTAGTCAGGCCGCCTTTGCCTTTGCCGTCCACGCCTTTGTAGTTTTTATCGTCGAGATATTCGTAGCCCAGCTCGTACTGCATGGCGAAGTTTTTGGTGATCTGCTGGTACGGGCGAATCCCCGCCACCCAGCTGGTGCGCCCCCAGCCTTCGGCGTCTTCCGTCCACCAGCGGTAGTTTTTGTCTTTCTGATAGTAGGCAAACGTGGATATTTCCCAGTCGCCGAGCGAGGCCATGTTATCCAGCACCACGCGCCAGGACTGGGTATCGTCGAGGTTTGCCCAGCCCCAGCCGTTTTTACCCAGCGAGTCTCCCGCCGCCAGGCCGCGCCCGTACTGGAAGACCACGCGAGAGTAGCCGCCGGTCAGGCCGTAAAAGCCGTCAAAGTTGTAAACACCGGTCACGCCGTAGCCCTTCTCCGCCGAAGTCGGGTGCTTCTCGTTGCGGTTCATGTGGTGGCCAATCAGCTCAAGATCGAAGCCGGTGCCGCCGATCTTTTTCAGCCACAGGTTGAGCGAGTAGTCATCCGGATAGCCCTGATCGCCTTTGTCGACCGGGTAGGCTTTGGTTTCATCCGTCGGCGAGAAGGCGTAAACCCCGGCATCGAAGCGCGCGAAGCCGAGATCCATGTTGTCGAAGCCGCCGCCGGTACCGTTGTACTGAATGTACTCCCAGTCGAACTGGTGGCTGGAGGTGTTGGAGCTGCTGTAGCGCTTACCGGCCCAGAAGGTCATTTCCGGGGCGAAGTCGAGATTTGACAGTTCGGCAAAACCTTCACGGAACTGCACATCATGCCCGTCGTCATCCTGACAGTTCCAGTCTGAGGTGCATTTCGACTGATGGGTAATGTTGGCCTGGACTTTAGCCACCACGCCGCTGTCCGAGGTTAACGTCACCGTCGGGATCAGTTCGATCTTGGTGTCCTCTTCGTTGCCCAGACGCCACTTGCCGTCCGGCATCAGGCCAACGGAGTCGGCGCGGTTACCGTCGGCGTTGGCGAGGATCCCCGAACGGATATAGCCGTGGAGCATAAAATCGTACTTCGGATCGGCGGTGGCGCAGTCGCTCATCACCGCGAGGGCGAGTAAAGACAGAGGTATTGAATGATTTAGCCTGATCATTTTTTATCCTTGGTTATTTTTTTATTAACACTGCCTGAGAACGGGAGGAAATTTACGGATCAAAATTGGAAATGTACATCCATTAACGGAAAGCGATTTCCGTAATTGCCGGATGAGTTCACAAATTTAACGATAGCGGGCAAATATTCGTGATTTAGATCACATCTTTAAGCGGAAATAAAAAAGCCCGCGCGCGGCGGGCTGTGGCAGGCAGGCGAAAAGCTTAGCGTTCGGCGTCGGCGAGCTGCCGTTCATAGACCTTGAAGAACGGACGATAGAGCATCCAGGCATTAAAAATGGCGAACAGGCACATGCAGAGGTTTTTCCAGCTGCCGTTGGCTGACCACGCCGCGCCGAGCGGCGCCGGCATCGACCACGGCAGCATCGCCACCGCCCGATCGAGAACCCCAAGATGGGTTAAATACCAAGCGATACAGGCGTTTATCAACGGTACAAAAAGAAACGGCAGCAGGAAAACCGGGTTCATGATAATCGGAAAGCCGAACAATATCGGCTCATTGATGTTAAACAGCGAGGGCAGCAGGCCAATTTTCCCCACGCTTTTCAGCTGCCGCGAACGGCTGCGCATCGCCATAAAAACCAGCGGCAGCGTCGAGCCGATGCCGCCGATCAGCAGGTAGAAATCCCAGAATCCCTGCAGGTAGATATGCGGCAGCGTAGCGGAACCGGCGGCCAGCGCCTGCTGGTTTTCAAACAGATAGGTCATCCAGAACGGGTTCATAATCCCGGTGATAATCAGCGCGCCGTGAATGCCGACAAACCAAAGCAGGTTGCAGATAAATAAAGAAATTAATACCGCAGTTAGGGTATCGGACGCCACCACCAGCGGCCGCACCGCTTCGCTAATCAGCTCCGGTAAAATGCGCCCGGTGCTCTGCAGCAGCAGCGCGTTGATGACGCTAATAGAGAGCATCACCACCAGCAGCGGGATCAGCAGCTGAAAGCCGTTGCGGGTCATCACCGGCACCTCTTCCGGCAGGCGGATGCACCAGCCTTTCTTATAGAAAAAGCGCACGATTTCAATAGAGTAAGTGCTTGAAATCAGCGCGGTAAAAATCCCCATTCCGCCGAGGAAAATATTGGTCGCGCCGTTGTCGCGAAAGCCGATAAACAGCAAAAACGCCAGGCAGCCGGTCAGCCCGCAGAGCCGCTCCGGCAGCCGGTACTGCTTGGCAAGGCTGGCGCTGGCGCCGAAGGCCACAATCAGCGCCACCAGCCCGATAGTCAATTCAAAGGTTGGCAGCAGAATGGGCCGCAGCTGGAAATAGAACTGGCCGAAAGCCGATGCGCCGTCGATGGAAACGGGCGGAAACAAAATCGGCACCAGCAAACTTCCCACAATCACAAACGGCATCGCCAGCGCAAAGCTGTCGCGCATCGCCGTAATGTGGTTATTGCGCGTCAGAACGTTGGCCAGCGGCGCCAGCCGCTGCTCGATGATATCGACGGCAACATTCATCAACTGAATGTTCATAATCCTGCCTTTAAGAATAGAGGTGTCGCCAGGATGATCGCGCACTCCCGGGTAAAGTAAAAGCCCGCCATAGGTGATCGTGGTCACAATAAATAAATCCACAAACGGAAAGCGCTTTCCGTTTTATATCCGTTATGACTATAGTCGGCGCATCCATCTCATCAGGAGCGATATATGAAAAAGATAATGTTGTGCTGTTCCGCGGGCATGTCCACCAGCCTGCTGGTGAAAAAAATGATCGCCGAAGCCGAGCAGCGCGGTCTGCCGGTGGAGATCAACGCCTTTGGCGTCGCGGAATTCGATCAACAGGTCGGCCATTACCAGGTGGTCCTGCTGGGGCCGCAGGTGAAATACATGCAGAAAGATCTGCAAAAGCAGGCTGATAAATACGGTATCCGCGTGGAACCCATCAACATGATGGATTACGGCATGCAGAAAGGCGGCGCCGTACTGGATTTCGCGCTTTCCCTTATCGATAACAAAAACTAAGGAAAGATCATGAGCTCTCTGTACGCGAAGCTGATCGCCGTGATTGAACAGAAGATCACGCCTATGGCGGGGGCGATCGGCCAACAAAAATACGTCACCTCCATCCGCGACGGTTTTATTACCGCCCTGCCCTTTATGATCGTCGGCTCGTTTTTGCTGGTCTTTATCTTCCCGCCGTTTTCCCCGGATACAACGTGGGGCTTTGCCCGCGCCTGGCTGCAATTTTCTCTCGATCATCGCGATGCGCTGATGCTGCCGTTTAACTTCAGCATGGGGGTGATGACGCTGTTTATCGCCGTCGGGATCGCCGCCAGCCTGGCAAAACACCACAATCTGGACTCGCTGACCGCCGGGATGCTGTCCCTGATGTCGTTCCTGCTGGTGGCCGCGCCGCTGAAAGATGGCCAGATCTCCACCGCCTACTTCTCCGGCCAGGGGATCTTCACCGCAATTCTGGTGGCGATTTACTCTACCGAGCTGTACGCCTTCCTCAAGCGCCACAATATTACGATCCGTCTGCCGCCTGAAGTGCCGGCGGGCGTGGCGCGCTCGTTTGAGATCCTGATCCCGGTGCTGGCGATCGTGCTGACGCTGCATCCGCTGAATCTGTTTATCGAAGCGCAGCTGGGCATGATCATCCCGGAAGCGATCATGTCGCTGGTGAAACCGCTGGTGGCGGCGTCCGATACTCTACCGGCGATTCTGCTGTCGGTGCTGGTGTGCCAAGTGCTGTGGTTTGCCGGCATTCACGGGGCGCTGATCGTCACCGGGATTATGAATCCGTTCTGGATGGCGAACCTGTCGATCAACCAGGCGGCGATGGCCGCAGGCACCGCGATCCCGCATATCTATGTCCAGGGCTTCTGGGATCACTATCTGCTGATCGGCGGCGTTGGCTCCACCCTGCCGCTGGCTTTGATGCTGCTGCGCAGTAAGGCGGTGCATCTGCGGACGATTGGCCGGATGGGCGTGGTGCCGGGCGTATTTAACATCAACGAACCGATTCTGTTCGGCGCGCCGATCATTATGAATCCGCTGTTCTTCCTGCCGTTCGTGCTGGTGCCGATGATCAACGCAACCCTGGCCTACTTTGCGCTGAAGCTGGACCTGGTGAGCCGCGTGGTGTCGATGACGCCGTGGACGACGCCGGCCCCTATCGGCGCCTCGTGGGCGGCGAACTGGAGCTTTAGCCCGGTGATCATGTGCCTGATTTGCATGGCGACGGCGATGGTGATGTATCTGCCGTTCCTCAAAGCCTACGAAAAACAGCTGCTGGAGCAGGAGCACGCTAACGCGGCGGCCCAGGCCGAAAGCGCGCCGCAGTCCGCATAATTAATACTATTCAGAGGTTTGTCATGGAATTAGAAGAACAGGTAATGGGTATCATCATCAACGCCGGGCAGTCGCGTAGTCTCTGTTACGAAGCGCTGAGCTGCGCTAAAGCGGGTGATTTCGCCGCCGCCGACGAAAAAATGAAAGAAGCGGCGCATTTTGCCCGCGAGGCGCATTTGGTACAGACCCAGCTGATTGAGGCCGACGAAGGCGAGGGTAAAACCAAAATGACCCTGGTGATGGTTCACGCTCAGGATCATCTGATGACCTCGATTCTGGCGAAAGAGCTGATCGGCGAACTGATCGCCATTTACCGCTCGCAACCGCTGCACGCGTAGTGTTCCCCCTCTCCGGGGGAGAGGAGATGACGTAGCCCGGGTAAGGCGTTTACGCCGCAACCCGGGAAAACGGTAAATGCTCATGTCACCTGGCTGACCTCCCGGCTCGCGCTACGCTTAGCCGGGCTACCTGGACTGCACGCGTAGCGGCCCGGGAAACCGTCGACCACAATTAAGGACAACCATGCTACATCTGGGTTTAGACATTGGCGGCACCAAAATGGAAGCCGTCCTGCTCAACGCGGCGGGCGAATGCGTCTATCGCCAGCGCCGTCCGACGCATAAAGAGAGCTATCAGGCGTTTATGCAGCAGCTGCTCGGACTGATTGCGACCGTCCGCGACTGGAGCGAACGGCCGTTTACTCTGGGCATCGGCCTGCCGGGGGCTATCGACCCGCAAAGCGGCCTGATTAAAAACTGTAACTGTCTGGTGCTCAACGGCCACGACCTGCGTCATGACCTGATGCGGGAGCTCGGTCAACCGGTATGGATGGCGAACGATGCCGACTGCTTCACCCTCTCTGAGGCGGTAGACGGCGCGGGCGCGGGGGCAACGACCGTATTCGGCGTTATCATCGGTACCGGCTGCGGCGGCGGCGTTGCGGTGAACCAACGGCTGCTCAGCGGGCCTAACGCCATCGCTGGCGAATGGGGACACAATCCTCTGCCGGGCTATTGCCCCGAGCGCGACGGCCCGGCGCAGCCCTGCTACTGCGGCAAAGAGAACTGCATCGAAAGCTTTATCTCCGGTACCGGCTTTGCCCGCCGCTACGGCGAGCAGGCGCCTGCGGAAGCGATTATCGCCGCCGCGCAAAACGGCGAACCGCAGGCGCTGGCCCACTGGCGGCATTTTATTGACGCTTTCGGCCGTAGCCTGGCGTCGGTAATCAATATCCTCGATCCGCAGGTGATTGTACTGGGCGGCGGGCTCTCCAACGTCGGGCAAATCTATGAGCAGCTGCCGTCGGCGATTGTCCCGTATCTCTTTTCCGACAGCTGCCGAACGCAGATCAAACAGGCCCGCTTCGGCGACGCCAGCGGCGTGCGCGGCGCGGCCTGGCTGCCGGTTCTGGCCAACGCTGAAGCCGGTCGGCGGTAGACACTTTTTTCAGCAGGTATGCTAAGCTAGGCGAAAATATTCAGACAGAAAATGCCATGCCAACCATTGATGATGTTTCAAGATTAGCGAATGTCTCCCGAGCGACGGTATCCCGCGTGCTGACCGGCACCCGGGGCGTGCGCGAAGAGAGCCGGGAAGCGGTGCTGCGCGCGGTAGAGGAACTTAACTACCGCCCGAGCTTTGCCGCGCAAAACCTCGCCAGTCAGACATCCAATCACGTGGGGCTGGTGATCCCGGCGAACGATGACAGCAGCGGCGCGCGCCTGCTGCCGATGCTCTCGCTAGCGCTGAAGGGGCTGAATAAAAACCTGATTGTTCAGTACGTCACGGATGCGGCGGAACAGGCGGCGGTCGTCGACGATTTACAGCGCCAGTGCGTGGCGGTGGTGGTGCTCGGCGCCGTGCCGGCGGATGCGCCGCGCAACGTGATCTCCTTTGACCGCTTCAGCATTGCCGGGGTCAATAATCAGGGCTACGACTACGCTTTTGCCACCGAAAGCGCCTGCCGCTACGTGATCGGCAAGGGCCATCGCAATATCGCGCTGCTCGTTGATAACGACAGCGATGACGCCAGCCGCCAGATGCTCGAAGGCTATCGCAACGTCCTGCAAAACTACTCCATCCCTTTTAACCGGCAGCTGATGCTGGCGGCCAACGATAACGTTGAACAGGCGCTGCTGACGCTGATTAACAGCTTCAGCAAATACTCGGTGATTATCGTGAAACGGGACCGCTACGCCGCCGAAGCGATGCGCCTGCTGCGCGAGTTCAACGTTGCCGTACCGCAGGAGGTCTCGCTGCTGAGCCTGGAAGATTCTCCCCTCGCCTCGCTGCTCAATCCGCCGCTGACCTGTATCTCCTGGCCGCTGGAGCAGCTGATGGAGAACTGCCTGCAGCGTATCCGCAACCTGATTGACGAGCGCCCCACCTTCTCTCCCGAAGGGCGCACGCTGGCGGGCCGCCTGATCCCCCGCCAGTCGGTGGCCGATCTCTCCTGATTTCAGCGTCCGGCCTTCCGCGTGGCCGGGCCTTTTCCTCTCCCGCCGCGGGTTCGCACGCTAATCATTCGCCTCACATCTAAATAAGAATTATTTTCATTTATAAATAGCTTGTGCTATATAACATAGCAATGGCTATAAATGATGATTAATTAACCGCAACGTTGTGAGGGACCTTATGCTGCACCTGCCACCCCTGAAGCATCTGATGTTTGCCGCCACGCTGGCGCTGCTGGCCGTCGCCCCCGTCCAGGCAAAAGAGAAATTTAAAGTGATTACCACCTTCACGGTGATCGCCGATATGGCGCAAAACGTCGCGGGCGACGCCGCCGACGTCAGCTCCATCACCAAACCGGGGGCCGAGATCCATGAATATCAGCCGACCCCCGGGGATATCAAACGCGCGCAGGGCGCGCAGCTGATCCTCGCCAACGGCCTGAACCTTGAACTGTGGTTCGCCCGCTTTTATCAGCACTTAAACGGCGTACCGGAAGTGGTGGTCAGCAACGGTATTCAGCCGATGGGCATCAGCGAAGGGCCGTATAACGGCAAACCCAACCCGCACGCGTGGATGTCGGCGGACAATGCGCTGATCTACGTCGATAATATTCGCGACGCGCTGGTGAAATACGATCCTGCGAACGCCGACGTCTATCGCCACAACGCCGAAGCCTACAAAGAGAAGATCCGCCAGACCATGGCGCCGCTGAAGGCGGAACTGGCGAAGCTGCCGCAGGATAAGCGCTGGCTGGTGACCAGCGAGGGCGCGTTCTCCTATCTGGCCCGCGATAACGGCCTCCAGGAGCGCTATCTGTGGCCGATAAACGCCGACCAGCAGGGCACCCCGCAGCAGGTGCGCAAAACCATCGACACCATGAAGAAAGAGCGGATCCCGACTATCTTTAGCGAAAGCACCATCTCTGATAAACCGGCGCGTCAGGTGGCCCGGGAGGCCGGCGCCCACTACGGCGGCGTCCTGTACGTCGACTCTCTGAGCGCCGCCGATGGCCCGGTGCCGACCTATCTCGACCTGCTGCGCGTCACCACCCAAACCATCGTCCAGGGCATCAACGACGGACTAAGGAAACAGGCATGAGTCACGAGCTGCCGGGCCTCGCGGTCAACAACGTCAGCGTCACCTACCGCAACGGTCATACCGCGCTGCGCGATGCTTCGTTTAGCGTCCCACGCAGCGCCATCGCGGCGCTGGTCGGGGTGAACGGCTCGGGAAAATCGACGCTGTTTAAAGCGCTGATGGGCTTTGTGCGCGTCGGAAAAGGCGATATTGCGATTCTCGGTCAGCCGGTTAATCGCGCCCTGCGGCAGAACCTCGTCGCCTACGTTCCGCAGGCGGAAGAGGTGGACTGGTCCTTCCCGGTGCTGGTGGAAGATGTGGTGATGATGGGGCGCTATGGCCATATGGGCTGGCTACGGCGGGCCAAACCGCGCGACCATGAGATTGTCGACGCCGCCCTGGCGCGGGTCGGCATGAGCGAGTACCGCCACCGCCAGATCGGCGAACTCTCCGGCGGGCAGAAAAAGCGCGTGTTTCTGGCCCGCGCTATCGCTCAGCAGGGAAAAGTCATTCTGCTGGATGAACCCTTTACCGGCGTCGACGTGCAGACCGAAGCGCGCATCATCGAGCTGCTGCGGGAACTGCGCGACGAAGGCTGCACCATGCTGGTTTCCACCCATAACCTCGGCTCGGTAAGCGAGTTCTGCGACTACACGGTGATGGTCAAAGGCACCGTGCTGGCCAGCGGCCCGACGGAAAGCACCTTTACCGCCGAAAACCTCGAACTGGCGTTTAGCGGCGTGCTGCGCCACGTGGTGCTGAGCGGCGCGGAAGAGCGGATTATCACCGACGATGAGCGGCCGTTTATCAGCCGTCGGGCGGCGGGAGGCGAAAGATGAGCTGGCTACTGGAGCCGTTTGGTTATCACTATATGCTGAACGCGATGTGGGTCTCGGCGCTGGTGGGCGGGGTGTGCGCGTTTCTCTCCTGCTACCTGATGCTTAAAGGCTGGTCGCTGATTGGCGACGCCCTCTCCCACTCCATCGTGCCCGGCGTGGCGGGCGCTTATATGCTCGGTCTGCCCTTCGCGCTGGGGGCGTTTCTTTCCGGCGGCCTGGCGGCGGGCAGCATGCTGTTTCTTAACCAGCGTTCGAAGCTGAAGGAAGACGCGATTATCGGCCTGATCTTCTCCTCTTTTTTCGGTATTGGCCTGTTTATGGTGTCGCTGAACCCCACTTCGGTGAATATCCAGACCATTATTCTCGGCAATATTCTGGCCATCGCCCCGGAGGATATTATCCAGCTGGCGGCGATTGGCTCTATTTCGATGGCGATTCTGCTGCTGAAGTGGAAAGACCTGATGGTGACCTTTTTCGATGAAAACCACGCTCGTTCCATTGGCCTGAATACCACCGCGCTGAAGCTGCTGTTCTTTACTCTGCTGGCGGCCTGTACCGTGGCGGCGCTGCAGACCGTCGGCGCGTTTCTGGTGATTTGCCTGGTGGTGACGCCCGGGGCCACCGCCTGGCTGTTGACCGACCGCTTCCCGCGCCTGCTGGCGATTGCCGTCGCGATTGGCAGCCTGACCAGCTTTTTCGGCGCGTGGCTGAGCTACTATCTGGACGGGGCGACCGGGGGGATTATCGTCGTCGCCCAGACGCTGCTGTTTTTAGCCGCTTTTGTTTTCGCGCCGAAGCACGGCCTGCTCGCCAGCCGTCGCCGCGCCAGGGAGGCCTCATGCTGAGCGCGCTGATTGAACCTTTCCAGTTCTCCTTTATGGTCAACGCCATGCTGGTGGCGGCGATCGTTGCCGTCCCCTGCGCGCTGCTGTCGGTGTTTTTGGTGCTCAAGGGCTGGGCGCTGATGGGCGATGCCATGAGCCACGCAGTTTTTCCGGGCGTGGTGGTGGCGTATATCCTCGGTATCCCCTTCGCCATCGGCGCGTTTATCGCCGGGTTGTTCTGCGCCATCGCCACCGGTTATCTCGATGATAACAGCCGCATTAAGCGCGATACGATCATGGGCATCGTATTTTCCGGGATGTTTGGCGCGGGCCTGGTGCTGTACGTGTCGATTCAGTCGGAGGTCCATCTCGATCATATTCTGTTTGGCGACATGCTGGGTATTTCCGCCAGCGATATTGCGCAAACGTCGCTGATCGCGCTGGCGATTGCGCTGATAATCGGGTTTAAGTGGCGTGATTTTCTGCTGCACGCCTTTGATCCGCAGCAGGCGAAGGCCAGCGGATTGCGCTGCGGGCTGCTGCATTATGGGCTGCTATGCATGATTGCGCTGACCATCGTGGCGACGCTGAAAGCGGTGGGGATCATTTTGTCGATTTCGCTGCTGATAGCGCCGGGGGCGATCGCTCTGCTGCTGACGCGACGTTTTGTCAGCGCCCTGCTGCTGGCGGTGGCGATAGCGTTAAGCTGTTCGCTGGGCGGCGTGTGGCTGTCGTTTTATCTCGACAGCGCCCCGGCGCCGACCATTGTGGTGCTGTTTACCGCCCTGTTCGTTATCGCGTTTGTCTGGACGTCGGTTCGCGATAGTCAAACCACGGCCCGTTCCGGCGAAACCCCGGGTCGCGGCTGACGCCTTACCCGGGCTACAGACCGCACGAATTGTAGCCGGGGAGTTTATTGCTGGACGTCGGTTCGCGATAGTCAGACCACGGCCCGTTCCGGCGAAACCCCGGGTCGCGGCTGACGCCTTACCCGGGCTACAGACCGCACGAATTGTAGCCC
>NZ_JBEAFH010000073.1:0-34141 GCF_040061575.1 Klebsiella sp. CB_Kp196 | reverse complement strand
GCGCGACCGGGGAACATTCCCGGGTGGCGGCTGACGCCTTACCCGGGCTACAAAACCCGCAGGCGGCACGGGCCGGTAGCCCCGGTAAGCACAGCGCGACCGGGGAACATTCCCGGATGGCGGCTGACGCCTTACCCGGGCTACACGGTCACAACCACCATCGGGACGGTAGCCCGGACAAGGCGCCCCTGGCGCCGCCTCCGGGATGCAGCGCGCTATGCAGTTTCCGCGCCACCGGAGGGGAAATCGGGCTGCCTGGCCGGAGGAAACGAGTATACGCGAAGAGCGCCGTGGAGTGGCGCCCTGTCGCATAATTCAGCCTAATCTGCTACCAGTCGGCATAAGGAACCAACGGCTGCGGCGGCATATCCATATCGCCCTGCCAGCCGGAAGCCGAATAGCGAACGTACAGCAGCGCATGGCTCGGGGTGTAATCCTTCGCCTGCTGGATATCCACCGCCGCCCCGACAAACCAGTTGCTGGTCACCCGTCGTTCGATCAGCGCCCGCGCGGTATAGCCGACGCCAGAACTGCTGCTGCCTTCTTCCGTGAGCTGGCTGGCATCATGACGATACTGCGAAGGGATCAAATTGAGCAGCGGATAGCGCGCCTCGGTTTTGGTGCGCGAGTGGGACCACGACACCGAGCCCCCCAGCTCCCATGACCAGTTCGCCGTCCGCTGACGCCAGGTGACCGGCACCGAGAAGGAGACATATTCCTGCGGACTGTAGTAACCGCCCTGACCCAGCGTATAGCCGCTGAGATCCTTATCGTAGTGCCAGAGCATATTGTTCAGGCCGACGGTGACCCGGCGGTTATCTTCGTTAACCACTTTATAGTAGTAGCCGGTCATCCAGCGCACGCGCCAGTTGTCGGCGACGTTTTTCCCGGTCAACTGGTCGACGCCCAGCGAAGACCAGACGCCGTTGGCCTCGCCTTTATCGTAGCTCAGACTCAGACCGCCGCCGTCGGCGCGCACCCCGCCCCAGGTCTTGCCGGTATGGCCGTCGTTAGGGTTATCCTTCTGCCCGCCAAAGGCCAGCAGCGAGCTGGAGATGGGGCGTCGGTGGAGGTTCACGGTGTAGCCCAGCGGGCCAACGTCGCTGCTGTAGCTCAGGCCGCCCACCACATCAACGACGTTAAAGCCCATCGGCGTGGTGCCGATATCGCCGCTCCAGGTATCGTTCTTCCAGCCCACCGCGACGCTGGCGCCGCTATCGTTCTGATGTTTGCTGCCGCCGCTACAGGCGATTTCACCGCAGGTGCCCCAGCTCGGCGAATAGCTGCCGTCGCTGTTCGTCGAAAAACTCCCGGCATCCATATTAACCAGATCGGTACGGAAGAACATTCGCCCGTCGGCCAGCGGCGCATCCACATGCAGCATCGTGGTATGGGCTTTCAGGTCGGAATAGCCGCCGGTACCGCTGGAGCCCCAGTAATCATGTTCGAGGGTGACGTTAAGATCCTGCTGACGATAAAGATCCGCCGCGTCGCTGCGGATCCCGCGCTTCAGCCAGTCATCGCTGCTATCGTTACGCGTCAGCCGCGTAAAGGTGTCGTTATCCTGCGGGCGCTCGCGGGCGACGCCGGAGGCCACCATTGCATCTTTATAGCCTTCCAGCGCCTGCTGCGGCTCGCCGTTCTGCGCCTGGAAACGCGCGGCGTCGCGCAGCACCAGCG
The DNA here is from genome assembly GCF_040061575.1 of Klebsiella sp. CB_Kp196. Taxonomy (NCBI): domain Bacteria; kingdom Pseudomonadati; phylum Pseudomonadota; class Gammaproteobacteria; order Enterobacterales; family Enterobacteriaceae; genus Klebsiella; species Klebsiella sp. CB_Kp196. The sequence goes on along the minus strand of NZ_JBEAFH010000073.1, from coordinate 32,461 downwards.
CGCTTTCCATTGACGGCGGCTGCGCTTTCGCCTGCGGAACGATGCGGGCGAAGGTTTGCTGCGCCTGAGCGCGATCGCCCAACCCGGCCTGCGCCTGGGCGATACGCCGCTGCATATTGATAGAATCGATATCTTCGCCCTTGAGCTGCGCCACCTGGGCGCGGGCGGCGTTTTTATCGCCATCGGCAAGATACACTTCCGCCAGGCCCAGACGCGCATCGCCGTTGTCAGGCTGCTGCCCCAGCACCCGCTGATATTCAGCAATTGCCGTCTGGCTGTCGCCACGCTGCTGCGCCCAGTCCGCCAGCGTGAGCGCGTAGCGCACCGACGTCGGCTGCTGGTTAATCAGGGCGATCGCCCTGGCTTCCTGGCCGCTATCGCGCAGCTGATTGGCCTGGCGCAACACGTTATCGCTTTGCAGGCGCGCCTCCAGCTCGCGAATATTGTCCGTCCACTGCCCGCGCGGCAGGGCGTTAATCTGCGCCAGCGCCATCTCATCCTGATTATTCCCGGATAGATAGAGGCCGTAGGCGTAAACCCGGTCGGCATCGCCGGGCTGGCGGTTGACCATCGCGCGCATGATGGCATCGGCTTCGCTGCGGCTGCCTGCGCTGACCAGATCCCGCGACAGGCGGTAGGCGATCCACACGCTATCCGGATCCAGCGCCAGCCGTCTGCGCTGCACTTCCGCCGCCTGCTCCCAGTTGCCCTGGCTCTCCAGCGCTTCGGCCTGTTTCTCCAGCCGATCGTTCGTCAGGCTGCGTTCGATATCATCAATGCTGCGCCGCTGGCCCGGCGACAGGCTGGCGATGTACGCGCTGGCTTTTTCCGGCGATTCGGCGCGATACAGATTCGCCAGACCGCGCACCGCCAGGCTGTTGCCGCGATCCATTCTCAGCGCGCGCTGGTAGTAGCGCTCCGCCGCCGCGTTTTCTTTACGCGCCGCCGCCACGTCCCCCAGCCCCAGCACCGCATAGCTGTCGGTATTGTCTATGCGCTGCGCCTGGGCGTAATGATTTTGCGCCTGCGCCAGCTGGCCGCTTTTGAGGGCGCTATCGCCCTGCTTAATAAGCAGCCAGTAGCGGTTAGTCTTGAGCAGGCTGTCCCACTTATCGCGGCTCGGGCTATCCGGGTCCATTTTGATGGCTTTACTCAACTGGGCAACCGCCCGCGCCCGATCGCCGCGCTGGGAGTACGCCTGCCCCAATGCGCCAACCGCGTCGCTGTCTTTGGCATCCGCCCGCACAGCCTGCTGCAAATCGGCCACGGCCACCGAACCTTTCCCGGCCTTCACCGCCGCCAGCCCCTCTGCGCGATCGCGGAACGTCGGGTCTTTTAGCTGCGTCTGCTGCTGAGCGAGCAGGACGCGGGCATTCGCCGAGGTGGAACCGGTGGGAAACTGCATGAGAAAGCGCTGCAGCGCCTGCACGCTGGCCCGGCTGACCGGCATACTTTTCACTTCGTTAAACCAGATGTCCGCCGCGATACCGCGTCCCGCCGCCGAGCGGGACATCTGCTCCAGATAAGCAAATCCCTCTTCCGGCTTATTATCGCCAAACATCTGTTTCGCCAGCGCCGTTTGCAGCGGGACGTTGCCCGGCAAGCGGGCGTTGAGTCTTTTCAGCTGATTGATGCCTTCGTTATGACGGGCGGGCAGCCGCGCCACCAGCGTCCAGTACTCAATCGCCGCGTCATCATCATCAGGAACGCCGTTAAACAGCTTCTCGTAAGCGGCGATGGCCTCATCAACCTTCCCGGCCACGCCCAGCAGACGAGCCTGCTGCAGCTCCTGGCGACCATCGCCGGTGCTGCTTTTCATTTCGTCACGCGAGGCTTTCAGCTCGGGCGATTCCGGCGCCAGCTTCGCCAGACGCTCCAGCTGCTGCTTCGCGCCGGCGGTATCGCCCTGGCGGAGAAGATAGCGCATCCGCGCGGCAACAACGTCCGGGTTATTCGGGTCGATCAATTCCAGGCGATAGAGCGACTGGCGCACCAAATCCTCACGTTTGCTGGCCTCGCCGAGGCGGACCTGCTCCAGTAGATGTTCCTGAACAGGCGTAGTCGCGGCGTGCGCCAGCGGCATCAGCGCGACGCCTAAGGAGAGGGTGAATAAGCTTAGTGAGAACTTGTGCATTCCTGGTTCCAGTCAGGCCGTAATTCGCCACCGGCGGTGAAGCGAAAACGGTGTTGATCCCATCCCTGGCCGAAAAGGGTCAGGACCGCGCTGTAGTAAGCATCCGCGCCGGGATAGTTATCGGCGACGCGCTGGCGCTGAATGGCGCGTGCATCTTCCTTCTGCAAGAAAGGCAGTAGCGCAGCGGAGAAGCCAACCGGACCGTTGCCGGTAGTTTTACCGGTCGCGATGTTGGTTTTTTCCGGCGGCACGCCCTGGTCAATCGTCCGGGTCGCCATCGGTTTAAAACGCGCCAGCAGGCGAGCTTTTTGCTTATCGCCGTCATCGAGCATACCGACCCACAGATAGACGCGAATGGCGTCATAGCTGCCGATAATGGGTTTATCCGCTTTCAGCTGCCAGCCTTTGCTTTTTTCGTAACGCACCCAGTCAGGCGAAAAACCTTTCGGCGCGGTTTCCAGCAGCAGACGCAGATTGCCGTCGCGTATCTTCGGCCAGGGAGCGCCAAACGCGGCAAAATAGGTCGCCAGCTGCGGCGGCAGATAGCTGGGATTAAAACGCCAGCCGCGGTCATCGACGAAGCCGACTCTCCCCGGCAGAATCATCGGCCCCAGCCCCGGTACGGTGGCGACCTCTTCGTCGGCAATGCGCGCCAGCAGCGCCTTGCCCACCTCGGTGTACTGAGGCGTGTCCCACAGACGTCCGGCCTCCAGCAGCGCCCAGGCTATCCACAAATCGGAGTCCGAGGCTGAATTGTTGTCCAGCACCGTCCACTCGTCATCGCTCTTTTTCCCCCACAGCCAGCCCGGGAGATGCGCGCGCAAATCGCCCTCGGCAAGGTTGTTTTGCGTCCACTCGAACAGCTTGCGGAAGCCGTCGCGATCGTTAGCCGCCAGAGCAAAGAACAGCCCGTAGCTTTGCCCTTCCGAGGTGGTGATTTTTCGCGCATCGCTGGGGTCGATAATTCGCCCTTCGGCGCTGACGTACTCTTTTTTAAACTGCTCCCAGGCCGGCCACTGGCAGGCGGCGCTCACCTGCGCCGCCGCCAGCATCAATACCGATAACACCACACCGCGCACCGCGTTCATCATCAATTACTCATCATCAAGGTCGAGGCGGCGACGGCTGATAATACGCAGCATGCGCCATAGCACCCATGCCAGCAGGACGATGCTGACCGCGGCCAGAATAGCCAGCAGCACCGGATGGCTGGAGAGCGCAAACCAGATACGTTCGAACCACGGCAGGTGCCCGATATAGTAAATATCGCCCACCCTCAGGCTATTGACGCCCGACTCACGAATCACCGCAACGGAACCAAACATCGCCGCGCGTTTACCGCTGTCGTTAAGCGCCTGGGTCAGCAGTTCGTTGCCGCGCGGGCTGTCGGCCAGCAGCGCCACGACGCTGCGCTGATCGTTGTACGGCGACTGGAAGCCAATAATCGCCGCCATCGGCCCGGCCGACGTGACGTCGGTGCGGGTATTCGGCGTTCTGGCCTCGGTATCGGGATAGATGCTGGCCAGATCGTAGTGGCGCATCGGCGTTTTCACCCAGCTTTTGGTCGCTTCAACCAGCAGGTTGATTTTCGTGTCGTCCTTCAGCGCCTGCGGAATGGAGCCAATCAGCAGCAGGTCGGCGTCTTTGTCCTTAATCTGGCTGCCGTCGTCGGTCATGCGCAGGTTAATGGCCGCCAGGCCGGTTTGCGCGCCAATGCCGCCGGCCGTCTCCAGCAGCGTGGCAACCTGGCCCTCGGTCGGCGATTTGGGCACCACGACCAGGGTATCGGCGAGATCGGCCATCCGGCTGTACGGGAAGCCCGCGTTAGCAAATACGCGCAGATCCGGCATCGCCATAAAGTGATAGTACTTCGAGAAATCGATGGTCGAGTCGTCGCCTATCACCACGTGGTTCTGCACCGGCTGGAAGGTAATACAGTTATCGATAGAACCGCCCGGCATCGGGTTCATATACTGAAAGTCAAAGCGCAGCTGATTCATGGCGCCGAGGCGCAATGCCGGGATCGTCACTTCCGTTTTGCCGTCCAGCAGCCCCTGCAGCACCGGCAGGCGTAGTATCAGCTTATTCACATCCTGCGAGCTGTTGAGGCTGAAGGACTGTAAGAACCGATCGTTCAGGCTGATATCCATGCGCGAGCTGTCCTTGATAGGCGGCATGGTGTAGCGATAGTTCAGGTTCATATCGATGCCGTTGGCGCGCAGCAGGTAGAGGTCCGGCGGCAGGTTCAGCGCTACGTTGATGGAGTCCGGCACCAGGCCGCTGGATTGCAGCTGCTGTTCGTAGGTTTTCAGCTCGGCAAAGGTCACCGCCCGATCGGTACGCACCCAGTTCGGCGCATCGTAGGGTTTACGCGCCTGCAGCTGTTTGACATCGTCAACCGTCACGCTGCTGCCGCGGAACAGAATATTGCCCTGGGCTATCCCCTTCGCTGCCTGCAGCAGGTCGTTGTCATCCCGCCCGAAGACCACCAGCAGCTTGACGTACGGATTATCCGGGTGGTCGATCATTTCAATCGTCGGCGCCTTAACCGGCGGATGCTCGCGCAGGAAGTCAGGGCGCTTATCGTTGGTCGCAAACACAATGGCGTTACGGTCCGGCAGCGCGTTGAACTGCACCGGGAACTGCTGGCCGCGCCAGCCCGCCTTGCTGCCGAACCAGGAGGCGACGATGGCCGCTGCCTGCTGCTGCAGGACACCCGGCGCGGAGGCGAAGACCATCGGTAGCGTCAGCTGGCGGTTATCGCGCGAATCGTAGAACGGTATCGGGAAATGCGAAAGATCGTTGCGCACGTTCAGCGACTGGTAGGTTAAATCCAGATAGCTTTCGCGACCGACGTCCAGCCACAAGGTGCTGCTGGCCGGGTTTTCACAGACATCGCGATAGTGGCCGACAAACTCAAGGCGCACGCGGTTAAAGTCGGTGATATAGAGCGGATCGATAGGGATCTGCGCGCTGACTTTTTTACCCAACTGCTCTTTGGTGACCGGCAGCACGCCCATCAGCTCATCGTTAAGATACACCTTCAGCTGCGACTGCACCGGCAGCAGCGACGGAGAGGGCGTGTAGTCGAGATTCAGTAGCGCTTTTGCCACCACTTCATCGCTGCGCATACCGAACTCTACCGACCCCTCAGGGCGCGCGCCGCGCAGCACCATGCTGCCCGGAGGCGGGGCGATTTTGGCGAAGGTCAGCTTCACGTCGCGGGTCGGAGCGTTATCCAGCACCACCACCGGCGCTGCCGGATCGGCAAGCGTCGCCGTGGGCTGGCTGTCCGCCACCGTACCAGCGATACCGGGCACCGTCGTCGTCGGCGCGGCCTGAGTCGCCGCCGCCGTCGGTTCCGCATACGAAGCGAAGGGAGACCATCCGCTAATACCCACCGCTACTGCACAAATCAAAGAGAGTTTTCTGTTCATCGCATTATCATCATTGTTGAGCCATCGCCGGTTCTGCCGAGAGTGTCGCCGCTGCGCGTTCCGGACGGCGCGGAATAAACGAGACAAACCAGGCCACCAGCATGGTGAGCGAGCGGAAAATAACCTTCACCGACGGCGGAGAAAACTCCGCCAGGTGACGATATCCACGGAACCCCAGCTTCAGGATATCCAGCAGGCTTTCCATCGGCTTATCTTCCGGGAAGCTATCCTGCCAAAGCGCCCACGTATCTGCGCGGGCAAACGTACACTGTACAAAATCAATATGCTGTTGATTGCTTAACGGCAGCAGCTGTAGCCCGACCTCGCTGCCGTTGACCCGCGCGACCCGCACCGGGAAGGCGTACTCCTGCTGCCCGCGTTTCAGCAACAGCTTGACGTGCTGGCTTTCCAGCACCTGCGCCTCGCCGTGAATCTTGACCCCAAGGCCCCCGTCTGAGTAATCATGGACGGTACAGGAGAACAGGTGCCCGTCATCGCGGGCAATCGCCGCCGGCATCGACATCTCCACGCGGTGCGATCGCCGCACCTGCTTGCTTTCAACCGAGACCGCCACCGCGCCGCCGAGAATAATCAGGTTATAGAACACCCAGATAATGCTCACCCACACGGTCAGAATTTCGTTTTCCGGGCCGTACATAAAGCGCCAGATCCCCACCCCGACGCCGACCAGGTTCAGCAGCACGAGGTAGATATAGGGACGAGAGATCACCCAGTCGACGTACTCGTCCTCCACCAGTCCGCCTTTTGCCGTTACGTTGAATTTGCCCTTATGCGGGTTAATCAACGCGACAAAGGTCGGCGGCGCGATATACCACGCCAGCACCGTTTCATAGATCTCGCTCCAGAAAGAGTGGCGGTATTTGCCCTGAATCTTCGAGTTGGTCAGGCTGGCGTGAATCATATGCGGTAGCACGAACAGGGCGATCATCAGCGCTGGCGCATAGATGATATAGGCGTGCAGCAGCAGAAACGCCAGCGGCGCGGTCAGGAAGATCAGCCGCGGAATACCGGACAGAAAGTGCAGCATCGCGTTGACGTAGCAGATGCGCTGCGCCAGCTTCAGCCCTTTGCCAAACAAGGGGTTATCAAGGCGGAAAATTTGTACCATCCCGCGGGCCCAGCGGATGCGCTGGCCAATATGCGCCGATAGGCTCTCCGTCGCCAGACCGGCCGCCTGCGGGATACGCATGTAGGCTGAAGTGTGCCCGCGACGGTGCAGGCGCAGAGAGGTGTGGGCGTCTTCAGTCACCGTTTCCACGGCAATGCCGCCGATTTCATCCAGCGGGCCGCGGCGGATCACCGCGCAGGAGCCGCAGAAGAAGGTCGCGTCCCACATGTCGTTCCCATCCTGCACCAGGCCATAAAACAGCGTGCCTTCGTTCGGCGTTTTGCGGAATCGTCCCAGGTTGCGCTCAAACGGGTCCGGGGAGAAGAAGTGGTGCGGCGTCTGCATCATCGCCAACTCTTTCTCTTTCAGGAACCAGCCCATGGTCATCTGCAGGAACGAGCGGGTCGGCACGTGGTCGCAGTCAAAAATCGACACGAACTCGCCCTTGGCGTACTTCAGGGCGTTGTTGATATTCCCGGCTTTCGCGTGTTCGTGGGTGGTGCGGGCGATGTAGTGCACCCCGACGTCTTTGGCGAACTGGCGGAACTCTTCGCGCCCGCCGTCGTCGAGGATCCAGATATTGAGCTTGTCCTTCGGCCAGTCGATCCCCTGGGAAGCGTAAATGGTGTTTTTCACCACGTTGAGGTCTTCGTTGTAGGTCGGCACGAAAATATCGACCGTCGGCCACTGCGCCATATCCTCCGGCAGCGGGACCGGCTGACGGTTCAGCGGCCAGACGACCTGGAAATACCCCAGCACCAGCACCACCCAGGCGTAGGTTTCGGCGAACAGCAGAATTATCCCGCACACGAGGCTCACGGGATCATCCCAGTTGAGCGTCGAGGTGTAGCGCCACCAGATGTAGCGGCAGGAGACGGTCAGCGACAGCACGATCAGCATCAGGGCCGAAAAGCGTCCCGGAATGCGGCGCACCAGCAGCGCCACGCCCCACAGCAGCAGCAGGAAAATAAACTGCGAGAGCGGATTAAACGGCTGGGTAATACAGAGCAGCGCGAGGATTAGCGAGAAAAAGGTTATCGTGCCCAGAATAAGCCGCCGCAGCTTTGGCGACAGGTGAGCCAGCTCTTTATGTTTATCCAGGTGACCGGTGCGGGCGTTAACCTTTTCCGGCAGCTTTTCCAGCCACTGGGCATAGCGCCCCTGGACGCCTTCCAGCGCCGCCAGCGAACGCCAGTTGATCTTTTTATCCGGCTCCGGCACCTGCGTCGCCAGCAGCCACACGCACTGCAGCAGGTAGCGAATCGGGTCCAGCGGGCGCGGCCGATGCGGATTAATATGCGGGAAAAACTCGCCGTGACGTTCGCGAATAGCCTGCCAGCGCGGCGTTTCCAGCGGCATAAACGCCCATGCCAGAGATGCCCACAGGCAGCCCAGCGCGGCCGACAGCCACGACGCGCCGTGCTGGCGATAGTCGCGATAGCGCTCGTTCAGCCGTTTCCCGACCGGCGGCGCCAGCAGTAGGGTGCTCAGGCGAATCATTCCGCCCCCTTCCCGGCGTAGTGCAGCAGACACCAGTTGGCCAGCGTCAGTATCTCCTCCGCCGCCAGAGAGTCCTGCCGGTACTCGCCGAGCGGCTGCTTCGCCGCCAGACACTCCGCCATCGCCTCATCACGATGGATAGTCACCGGCAGAATGCGGCGCTGGCTCTCCAGCCACAGCTGATACAAATCCTCCTGCAGCTGGCTGCCGACGCGCAGATCGTTAATCAAAATATCGCTATTGACCGGCAGCGCCTGCTGATGCAGGCGAATATGGCTGTTGCCGTCCGGATGCACGATGACCAGCGTGCGGTCGCAGACGTCAATGAGGGAGCGGGTCAGCGGCGAGTAACCGTCCGGCAGGTCAATCAGCAGCCAGCGGTGATCGCCCTGCTGATGGAGCTTCTGCACCATCCCGGCCATCGGCGCCAGCGTCGGCTGAAGCTGGTCAATGTTCGCGCGCTCGCCCGGCGTCAGCTGACCAAAGGGCAAAAGATCGATATGCGAGGTGTAGCGCAGACCGGCGTCGCGCCAGTCGCTGCCGTCGATCGTGGCGCGCGCCCAGCCCGCTTTGTGGCTGAAATCGACGTTGAAAAAAAAGCGCAACATGTTGTCCGGGCTGGCGTCCACCACCAGTACGGTTTCACCGAGTAATTGCAGCGCCCAGGCCAGCGCAGCGGTAATCGACGTGGTGCCGGTACCGCCGCGCACGCCCTGTAATCCCAGAATCGCCATCGACGGCTTCCTTACTTTTTCTCTGCTAATTCAGCCAGTAATGGCCAGCGTTTTAGCGCCGCGGTTAACTGCTCGCGTCGGGAAATATCGTGGTAGTGAATATCAGGCAGGGAAAATGCCCGGCTTAACGCCAGGAAATCATTTTGAAACGTGTAGCCCAAAGTCGCATCGGTGGGTACAGCAGGCTCTTTTGCTGGCATTTCTCTGTCCGTTGGAAAATACAATAAATTAAACCGAGAGGCGTAAGATCATCCTTAAAATATGTTTACATGCTAAAACTGATGTCCTTTAATTTCAATGTTAGGTTTACTCTGACGCTTTCGCTAGTAAACTAATCAAGTGTAAATCAAGTCTCACGAGGGACGCCGTGGATATCGTATATTCTTTGGGTATTTCATCATTATGGGACGAAGTACGCCATATGCCCGTGGGTGGAGTATGGTGGCTGAATGTCGACCGCTATGCCGACGCGGTAAGCCTGCTCAACCATACGCTGGCGGCCCAGGATAAACAGAGCCAGGTTGCGGCGATAGTCATGGGTGATAACCCAAATAAAATCATTGAGCTAGAGAAAAATTGCGGGCCAGAAAAGGTGGCGTTATTTAGCATGCCGAACCGTGCTGAGGGGCTGCAAGAAATGCACCGCGATTTAGTTTGTTCCCTCGAACCTGGCAATTATTTGTTTATTCTGCTATGCGCTGAAAATGCCTGGCAGAATATAAAAAGCGATGATTTATGCAATTGGGTTGAGAAATCGTATCGATGGACTAATTATCATCGTTGTTCATTACTAGTACTTAATTCCGGGCACGATATCGATAAGCAACTCTCCCCTTTATTACGCGAGTACCGTTCGCTTTCCGGCCTGGCAAGTATTCGTTACCAGGGGGATAACCACCTGTTCGATATCGCCTGGTGGGGGAGCGAAAAAGGCATCAGCGCCCGGCAGCAGCTCATTGTTCTTCAGGATGAAAACGGCTGGCGGCTGGCACAGGATGAAGAAACGGTGGTGCAACCGCGCAGCGACGAAAAAGTCATTCTTAGCAATCTGCGCGTACTGGAAGGTGCCCCCGCGCTATCCGAATACTGGACGCTGTTCGATACCAATGACGCCGTTTTCAACGCCGGGAGGATGGCGCAGGCGGCAACGCTGATCTTCTCCATTACCCAGAACGAACAGATTGAACAGCTGGGACGCTATATCCATACCCTGCGCCGCCAGCGCGGCAGCGCGTTAAAAATCGTCGTCCGCGAACAAACGCCAAGCCTGCGCGCCACCGATGAACGCCTGCTGCTGAGCAGCGGCGCCAATATGGTTATTCCCAGCGGCGCGCCGTTATCCCGCTGCCTCACGCTTATAGAAAGCGTTCAAAAACAGCAGTTTACTCGCCATATCCCGGAAGATTTTAATACTCTGCTGACCTGGAGCCAGCCGCTAAAACTGCGCGGCTACCAGAAATGGGGGGACTTCTGCGAAGCGGTGCACAATATTATGGCCAACACCATGCTGCCCGCCGATGGCAAAGGCGTAATGGTGGCGCTGCGCCCGGCGCCCGGCCTGCGCGTAGAGCAGGCGCTGACGCTGTGTAAGCCCAACCGTATGGGCGACATTATGACCATCGGCAACAACCGCCTGGTGCTGTTTCTGTCATTTTGCCGGGTGAACGACCTGGATACCGCGTTAAACCATATTTTCCCTTTACCAACCGGCGATATTTTTTCTAACCGCATGATTTGGTTTGAAGATAAGCAAATAACGGCTGAAATCATGCAGATGCGCGGGATTCTGCCGGAGAACTGGAACACGCCGCTGCCCATTTCGCTTGGCAAAAATGAAACCATCAACGCCACCCATGACGGGCGAAGCTGGCGGCGCAACCCCGAGGCGCACCGTCTGTCCATTGATGGGGAGCCAACCTTATGATGTCTATCGCCGATATTATTCAGCTGGTCGTCCTGTGCGCCCTGCTGTTCTTCCCGCTGGGATACCTGACGCGCCACTACCAGCGGCGTATTCGCACCACATTAAGACTGATGTTCTTTAAACCCCGTTATGTCAAACCGGCTGGCGTGCTGCGCCGGGAAGCGACATCCAGGCAAGGCAAATCAACGAAATGACCAAACCCAAAACACCCACCGCGTCGCTTCCGCTCTGGCGGTACTGGCGAGGCTTATCTGGCTGGAACTTCTACTTTCTGGTGAAGTTCGCATTGCTATGGGGCGGATACCTCAATTTTCATCCCATGTTAAACCTGGTGTTTCTGGCCTTCCTGCTGGTGCCAATTCCGCAGTATAAGCTGCACCGTATCCGCCACTGGATAGCAATCCCGCTGGGTTTTATGTTGTTCTGGCACGACACCTGGCTGCCCGGCCCGGAAAGCATTGCCAGCCAGGGCTCGCAGATTGCCGGCTTCAGCGCCGACTATATCTGGGATCTGGTGACCCGCTTTATTAACTGGAATATGGTCGGCGCGTTCTTCGTGCTGCTGGTCCTGTGGCTGTTTATCAGCCAGTGGCTACGAGTGACGGTTTTCGTCTCGGCGATCGTGGTCTGGCTGGTGGTCAGTCCGCTGCTGCCCTCTTTCAGCCTTTGGCCGGCAGGTCAGCCGACGACCGCGGCGGCGAACACCGCCGTTAATACGGCCGGCGGAACGGCCATCGCGACCAATACTGCGCCGGCGAATAACGATATTCCGCCGCAGACCGAGCCGCCGACGTCGGCCAATCTCACCAACTGGCTGAATGCCTTTTACGCTTCTGAGCAAAAACGTAAAACCACTTTCCCGGATGCGCTTCCGGCCGATGCCCAGCCGTTTGATGTGCTGATAATCAACATCTGCTCGCTCTCATGGTCGGATATTGAAGCGGCCGGGCTGATGGATCATCCGCTGTGGAAGCATTTCGACCTGCTGTTCAAAAACTTTAACTCGGCGACCTCTTACAGCGGGCCGGCGGCGGCGCGTCTGCTGCGCGCCAGCTGCGGCCAGCTCTCTCATGCGAACCTTTATCAGCCATCGGGCAGCGAATGCTATCTGTTTGAAAACCTGGCGAAGCTGGGCTTCACCCAGCAGCTGATGCTCGGCCACAACGGTATCTTCGGCGACTTCCTGAAGGAGCTTCGCTCGCTGGGCGGGATCCAGAGCCCGCTGATGGATCAAAGCGGCCTGCCGGTCATTCTGCAGGGCTTTGACGGCTCTCCGGTCTATGACGACCAGGCGACGCTGAACCGCTGGCTGCAGTCGCTGGATAAGCTGAATACGCCGCGCACGGCGACCTTCTACAACACGCTGCCGCTGCATGACGGTAACCACTATCCGGGCCAGAGCAAAACCGCGGACTATAAAGCCCGTGCGCAGAAGTTCTTCGATGAGCTGGATAATTTCTTCACCGAACTGGAGAGATCGGGGCGTAAGGTGCTGGTCATCGTCGTACCGGAACACGGTGCGGCATTGAAAGGCGACAAAATGCAGGTTTCCGGCCTGCGCGATATTCCCAGCCCATCCATTACTAACGTACCGGCGGCGGTGAAATTTTTCGGCATTAAGGCAAGACACCCCGATGCGCCGATTATCATCAACCAGCCAAGCAGCTACCTGGCGATTTCTGAGCTGGTGGTCCGCGCCCTCGACGGCAAGATGTTTGACGAAAACGACATCAACTGGCAGCAGTATATTGCCAACCTGCCGCAGAGCGCGGCGGTGTCGGAAAACTCCAACGCCATCGTCATTCAATACCAGGGGAAACCGTATGTTCAGCTGAACGGCGGCAGTTGGGTCCCTTATCCGCAATAAACGAAAAAGGCCGCAGGATGTTACCCCTGCGGCCCCGTTCGGGCGCATGCTGCCACTAAGGCAGGCAGATACCCACCGGCCGGCTACTTCCGGTTATCCATCCGGCTCACGATAATGCTGACCAGAATGCCAGCAATCACCGGAGCCGCCAGATCGTCCCACAGCAGCAGGCCCAACTGAGCGAGCGTCATACAGCCGCCTTGTTGCAATGGCAACCGTTCGCGGCTATTCTCGAATTGTTGAGGTTCGAGATTAGCCCCCGATACGTTGCCAGGTTGATACCAAACAACGTGCGGGGGATTTCTCTTTCCAGCAACCCATCCATCGATGCCGCCGGGGTTCAAGCCCCCGCAACATTGCGCCTCACCGGGCGAGCCCGGCTTGCTGACGATTCTACTGGCCCGATCGGGTACCCGCACTCCGCCATTACGCGCGGTGCGAGACGCATTCCAGGAAACTTTTTTGTTGCAGCAATACAACGAAAAAGGCCGCAGGTTGTTACCCCTGCGGCCCCGTTCGGGCGCATGCTGCCACTAAGGCAGGCAGATACCCACCGGCCGGCTACTTCCGGTTATCCATCCGGCTCACGATAATGCTGACCAGAATGCCAGCAATCACCGGAGCCGCCAGATCGTCCCACAGCACCAGGCCCAACTGAGCGAGCGTCATACAGCCGCCTTGTTGCAAGGGCAACCGTTCGCGGCTATCCTCAAATTGTTCAGGTTTGAGAGTAGCCCCCGATACGTTGCCAGGTTGATACCAAACAACGTGCGGGGGTTTTCTCTTTCCAGCAACCAATTCATCTCTGCCGCCGGGGTTCAAGCCCCCGCAACATTGCGCCTCACCGGGCAAGCCCGGCTTGCCGACGATTCTACGGCGCCCTTCAGATTTCAGCACCCGGCTCGACTGCGTTATTCGAGGCGCATTCCATAGTTTACGCCTGGTCTTTATTTGCCAGCCATACCAGCAGCTTCAGGCTGGCGGAGTAATAGTCGTCCTGGGGCGTAATCTGCGGATCGGCCTGCGCTTCGCCAAGGGTTAAATCGCGTACCGCCAGCAGCCCGCCGGTCATAAACCACGGCGCCACTTCATCGGTATTCACGTTTATCCACGCCGGCGTCTGCAGACGCGGATAGCACTGGAACCAGTTTTTCCACGGCGTCAGCAGGCTGCTTTTCGGGTCACTCCAGTAGACATACAGCGGAATACGGATCGCATCGAAGCTCATTCGCGTCGGCCACTCTTTTGCCGGCTCCATCTTACCGTCCGCTCTTAAGGCCACCCAGTCGCTGGGAAGCTGCGATTTCCCCCACGCCATGTTTCCCAGCAGCGCCTGGCCATCGCTCTGCAGCTTTCTCCAGGCGGTTAGATGCGTACGCGCGGCGAAGGCCTGCCACGCCGGAAAGATAAAGTAGGAGGGGTTAAGATTCAGGTGGTCGTTGAGATAGAATCCCTTTGCGCCCGGAAGCATCACCTGACGACCGGCAAACGTGACCACCGTAGACTTCAGGAGCGAAGCGGTTATCGCATCCGACGCGCTGCCGTAGGATTTTTCATGCCACTGCTGCTGCGCGCGCAGCAGCGCCCAGGCAATCAGGGTATCACCATCGGTGGCATCGTTTTTGTCCGCCACCGGATTGGGCGCCACCGGGTTATAGCGCCAGTAAAACAACCCGTTATCTTTGTTACGTAGGGTTTTATCGGTCCACTGCCATAGCTTGTCAAAGGCGGGGCGATCGTTATTAGCCACCGCTAACAGCATGGCAAAACCTTGCCCTTCGGTATGGGAGACGTTGCCGTTGCCGGTATCAATAATGCGTCCGTCCGGCATCATAAAACGCGATTTATAGCTTTCCCACGCCGTATCGGCCCACGCGTGGGGAAGCATCATCACCGTCGTCACCACGACTGTCGCTAAAGCACGCAAGGACATAAATTCACCCTTCAGGGATGGAAGTAAAGAAACTGAACGTCAGAGACCGAAAACAGCCGCTCGCGCTGTAACACCACGTGCGCCGCGCCGCCCTGTCCCTGTAGCCAGCGGGAATAAAGCCCCTCGAGTATGGCACAAAACGCATTACACCAGCGGACGCGGCGCGCTTCATCGCGGCTCACCGGCAGCGCCTGATGGCGTAACCGCAGGCCGTCATCGCTAACCTCAACGCTCACTACGCCCCACTGAAACCGGCTTAGCTGCGCATTCATATTGGCTTCCAGCTCACCGAGCGTTTCCGACTCCGGTAGCGGATGCTCATCGGCCAGCGCCTCGCCCATTTGCCGCAGAAAGGGCTGGCTCTCCAGCTCGCCCGCGTTATTGACCATGCCATCAACCATAATCAGCAGCAGATCGAACCACCCGGCAGGGGTTTGCTGCTGCTGAAACCATGCCATTACCAGCGCATTATTATTGTCCGTCACGATCAGCGATCTCCCAGCATGTAGCGGATATAGAGGCCGGCGGTGCTCTCGTTGTAATCGCCGAAGGTGTCATAACCCACCTGGCCGCCGAGCGTCATCTGTTTATTGACTTTGTAATCCGCGCCGGCGCGCAGGGTATAGCCGATGCCGCTCTTCGAGGTGGCTGAATAGTAGGCCTCTTTGGCAAAACCGTTGCTCACAGCGGTCTCGAGCGTTTGCTGCCACTCGGCGTTGGTCGGGAAATAGGCGCTCTTATCCTGGCTGTAAGATTGATACCCCACCGAACCGCCAAGCTTCATCGTCCAGTTATCATATTTCTCCGTCAGGCTTACCGGCAGCGACACGCTGACGTAGTTCTGCGGGCTGAAGTAGCCCCCTTGTCCGTAGGTGAAGTAGCTCAGGTTTTTCGAGTAATCCATGTAGCTCATACTCAGCCCGGTCTGCAGCTGACGATACTCATCGTGGTAAGGCCGCAGATAAACCCCGGCGTTGGCGTTGATGCTGGTATTGCTGGCGACGTTTTGTCCCAGGTAGCTATAGCCCCCGCCGCCGACGTAGAAACCGGCATCGCCGTCGTCATAGCTGAGCTGCAGGGTACCGCCGTTTTTGGTCACCTGACCCCAGGTTTTGCCGGAGTAGGAATCCTTCAGCCCCACCCAGGAGAGCAGGCTGTCGGTCAGCGAACGACGCTCGCCGGTAAAAATCAGCGACAGATAGTTAGTCAGCTTCGGCGACCACTTCACGCCGCCCACAACGGTATTCAGATCCTGACCCAGCGGCGTGCTGCCGATATCGACGCGATATTCGTCGCCGCTCAGCGCCAGCGCCAGCGCCACGCCGTTGGCTTTTTGCGAATCGGTTGAGCCGCTGGCCCGATCAACGTTAGGTTTCAGATTTGAAGAAGCCAGATAGCTGGCGACCTGCCCGGAATCGTAAGCGCCCAGCTTCGCCAGATTCTCCATGCCGCTGCTGGTGGTGGCGTTAAAGTCTGAAGCATTCAGCGTGCCGAGACCGCTCAAGGTCTCCGCCCCCGGATTGTTGGCAAAGTACGTCGTGCGCTCGGTATCGGTCATCGCCGCAATCGCCGCCTGCTCGCTGGTGGCGGTGGAGATCATATTGGAGACCGCGTTTGATAGCGGATTCGCGCCATAGCGCCGCCAGGCGTCCCCGGTTGCCGTCCCTGCGTTCAACGTAATCGGCGTCACGGTAAAGTCGAAACGCGAATCACCGAACGGCGAAGAGGACCAGGTCAGCGGGGTTTTGATTTCGGTCAGCTTGCTGGTGCCGGATTCGCCATCGCGGCCGCGAACCTCCATGCCCCCCTGCAGCCAGGTCCCGGTTTTTTCCTGCAACGTCTCCATCATGGTATCCACCTGGCGCAGCATCCGGGTCTGCGCGGTTTCGACCGGCAGATCGGTGCGCTGGATCCCCGGCAGCGTGCTGCCATCGCCCGTCGATACCTGAGAAACCTGCCACGGCATATATTGCCCGTAGGTGGAAGCGGTACGCGTCGCCGCCGGCGTGCGCGAGACGCCGACGAACGGATTATCCGCCGCCAGCACGCCGCCCACGGTCGGCGTTTGCGTACCGTTGCTGCTCTGTAACCCCAGCAGCCTGCCGCGAGCGCTGCGCAGATAGGTCATCGCCTGCTGATGATGGCCCTGCGATTCGGCCACGCGCGCCAGCAGCAGCAAACGGTCCGGCGAATTATCCGGGCGCAGCCCGCCTGCCAGCTGCGCCGCCCGGTCGTTATCGCCCGCCGACAGCGCGACATCAATAGCCCCGCTGCGCGCGTCCTGGGTCGGCGTATCGCGGGTCATCAGGTAGTCATAGACGACCCCGGCCTCTTTATTCATTTTGCCGCTCTGATAGAGACGCGCCATGGCGAACATCAGGTCGGTATTTTGCGGGTCGCTCTGCATGGCGCCCATCAGCTTGTCATACGCCGCCGCGTAGTTACCCTGCTCGCGCAGGCGATCCGCGTCGTTAATCACATAGCCGTTGCGAATGCTGGCCAGCTGCGTCGGCGTACTGCTTGCCTGCAGCTGCGGGTTGGTGAGCAGCCTCTGCGCTTCGTTGGTCAGGCCAGCCTGGTTAAGCACCGTCACCTGATCGGCGTAATCCCCGGCGTTGCCGGAGATGCCGCCGTTAATATTGTTACGCACCAGCGATACCGCGGTAGTGACATCGCCGCTCTGGGCCAGCAGGCGCGCCAGTTTACCGACATCCGCCGGGGCTTTTGGCGGCGTCGCGGCCATCGCCCTCAGCGTATTGGACGCCGCGACGGAATTACCCTGCGCCAGATACCCCTCGGCCGTCGCCAGCTGCAGGTTGTAGTTCACCCGCTGGTGCAAATCGCGCATCTGGCTGGTCTGGCTGGCGGGGGGAATTCTTGCCAGCAGCGTTTGCGCCTGCTGCCAGCCGCCGTTCTCGCTGGCGAAAAGGGCGGCGGCGTACAGCGAGCTGCTGCTGGCGCCGGGACGATACGCGGCGCCCATAATCGCGTTCGCCTCGCCGTCGTTGCCGGATTTTTGCAGCAGTCGGGCCAGATCGAGGCGCATCCACGCATCGTCCGGATAGCGAGAAACGCCCTGGCGCAGCGTGGCGATCGCCCCGGACACGTTACCGCCGCTGGCTTGCTCCTGGGCCTGTCGACGCAGGGAGTCTCCCGGCGTCCCGGTGACCACGCGCGGCTGCAGCTTTTGCTGCAGGCTTTCCGGCAGCGTTCGCAGCAACGACTGGGCTTCTGCGGTTTTATTCTGTTCACGCAGAACGTAATAGAGATTCTCCCGGGCGGGGCCATTTTGCGGCTGCTCGTTGAGCAGCGCCCGCAGCGTTTGTTCGGCCTGGGGCAGGTCTTTGTTGTGGCGCAGAACGTCGGCGCGGAACAGCTTCGCCGCCGAGCCCTGCGTCCCGCTCTGCTGCGCCAGCGGCGCGGAGAGCGCCAGCGCCTGGCTAATGTTGCCTTGCTTATAGGCCTGCTGCGCCTGAGCAAGCTGGCCGTAAAACAGCGCATCCCCTGCCTGCTGACGCCGGGTTTCAGAGCCCTCGCCGCCGAGATCCGCCGCCCGGCCCAAATACTGAGAGGCCGCCTGAAAATCGCCGCTGCGCTGGGCGATATAGCCCATCCCGGCAAGCGCGTCAGCATCCTGCGGATTGGTTTGCAGGACCTGTTCAAACTGCTGCTTCGCCGCGGCGGTATTGCCGCTGTTCAGGTCAGCGTAACCCTGACCGCGCGCCTGGCCGCTGCGCCGTTCGCGGAAGTAGTTCTGCACTTCGCTATCCTGCGGGTGGCGCTGCATCCAGGTATCGTAAAACGGCTCATCTCCCGGCTGCGGCCCCATCCACAGCAGCGCCTGACGCAGTCCCGCATCGGCTTCTTTGCTGCCGCTGGCCATCGGCTCCAGCATGGCGATCCCTTCCCGGCGGGTCTCTTCGCGCCAGGTCAGCGCCTTGCCCAGGGCCACGCGCGGCCCGTTCTCCTGCGGATGCTGAGCGACGTACTGACGCAGTTCGCTCAACGCCTGCGGATAGAGCGATTTGTCGCTGGCCATCGTCATGTAGTATTCCGCCGCCAGTCCGGAAGGCGGAACGCTGCCGTTGAACATACTCCGCCAGGTCGCCAGCGCGGCAGGCACGTTGCCGCTGCGCGCCTGCTGTCTGGCCAGGTTGAGCTGCCCCTGCGGGACCTGCGCCATTTTTTTGGCGCTATCCAGATCCTGCAGGCCGGGACTGTTGGGCGCCGCTTTCTCCAGTCGCGCCCGCCACTGGGCCGCGGCCTGCAGGTTGCCCCCCTGCTGCGCCCACAGCGCCATCAGATACAGCGCCTGAGCGTTGTTGGCATCCACCGATAACACTTTTTGCAGCGATTCCATCGCCAGCTCGTCGTGCGATTTTTCGTGCCAGTAGTTGGCCTGCGCAAACAGCGCCTGCAGCGCCGCATCGTTACCCGCCGCCTGCGCCTCGCCGAAGGCGCCAAGCGTCAGCGCGCCGGACAGGCACAGCGTGGAAAATTGACGGGCCGCCTTCGTATTCATTTTACCGGCTCTTTTCATTGGCTATCTCCCGACTCCAGGCGCTTGCGGGCATGACGTTTGAACATCGCGGTCAGCGCCAGACCCAGAATGGACGTGGCGATTAACCCCAGCACCGCCAGCAGGCCGGAGTGCTGGTTGGCATACCACACCGCCATCATGTACCACGGCATCTGGCCGCTGGGGAACGGCGTACTGACCTGGAAACTACGCACGCCGTTATCGCTGGTAATCACCGCCGTATCGCCGCGAATACCGGCATTGATGCGCGGTGAATTAAGATCGTCTTCCAGTTTCGCCAGCTGATCGTCGCTGCTGGCCATCGCCACCACGACCACCCGCTGCGGGTTCCACGGCGAGCGATAGCTAATAAACCCGCGCCAGGCGCTGCTGGAAGAGAAATAGCGATCGGCATCCACGCCGTCGGAGGCCCAGTCGCCGCTCAGCCTGCGCTGAATTTTTGTCCATAGCGCCGGTTCACGTACGCTCAGCAGGTTATCGACCGGTTGATAGGGAGAATCGGCCAGCAGGCGCTGATTAAACGCTTTCTGATCGAGGGCGCTCACCGCCAGGACATCGCGATCGCGCAGAAACAGCGCATTCGCGCCGTCGTCAGGAACGCCCAGCATCACGCGGTTATTGGCCAGCGCTTTCCCGGTCGAATTACCCGAACGGGCGGCCAGATTCAGCATCGTCGCGACCTGCGTTTCCGAAGGCTGTTCCGGCAGCAGCAGCGTGGTTTGCGAATAATCCGCCAACCGGGAGAACGGGAACGACGCGCCGACAAAATAGGAAAGATTCGGCAACAGCGAGAAGTGCCGCGTACCGCTCAAATCGATCCACGAGTCGTCGGTGATGCGGCTTTTAATCGTGCTGTTCAGCAGGACCGAACAGGGCGCGCTGTCCTTCGGCACCAGATTGAAATAGAGCGAGAGCTGGTTATCGCCGTAAATCAGATACGGCGCCAGCGGGATAGTGAAACGCTCCTGACGCGCGTCGCCGCCCAGGTGACGCCAGAGCTTCTCCAGCGGACCCTGTTTATTCATCGGCAGGTTGTTGAGGAAGGTGTTGTTGAGCGTCACGCTCAGCAGCGACTTATCCTCGTTAATCCAGCTCTCCGACGGGAAACGGTAGCCGATCTGCAGGGGGATGGTTTCGCCATCCCACAGGTAGAGGTCCGGCGCGGCGCGGAAGGCCACGCGCAGCGGTTCATGCCATACGCCGCTGACGGTCATACTTTGATCCTGGCGGATCAGCTCGCTAATTTTTACCGGCCGATCGGTGGCGATCCAGCGCGGGGCGTCGTACGGCTTGCTGACGGCTATCGTCTGCGGATCAACATCCATGCTGGCCATCTGCGGGGCGAAATCGCCGCGGGTCAGTCGCCAGGCGGCCATCCGCAGCGCCGCGTCGTTCTGGCCGACGATGAGCAGCAGCTTATAGGCCGGATTGCCGGGGTTCTCAACGATCCGCAGCAGCGGCTTGTCGGTTTGCGGCAGCGTCAGGCCGCCCACCCGATCGCCGGGGTGGCCGATGATAATACCGTGCTTCTCGGGCAGGCGATCGCGCAGCGCGTCAAAAGCGATACCGCGATAATCGGCCTGAATACCCAGCCATGACGATACCAGCACCGCAGCGCTGAAAATATCCGCCGTTGGTTTCTCCGGATACGCGATAGCGATATCCGCCGGCGTCATCTGCATGCTGTCGAAAAACGGGCGCGGGAAATGGCCTAAATCGTTGCTGATATTAAGCTGCTGGCTCTCCCAGCTAAAGTGGGAGGCGGGCAAAATGGTCACCCGCGAGGTGTCGTGAATATCGAGCCGGCACTGCATTGCATCGCCGTCGTTAATCTTAAAGCTCAGGTTGTTGCTGGAGACCATCAGCGCCGCCGGAATATCCAGCTGATAGTGCGAGATCTCCTCGCCGTCCACGCCCAGCGGTAGCGTGCCGAGCGGCTGGCCGTTGAGCATTAACTGCAGCGTGGCGTTGCGGGACGCCATCTCCGGCGAGACCTTAACATCCAGCATCAGCTGGGCATGGGTGACCACCTGATCGGAGGGCAGCGTAAAGCTGGCGCCGCCCTGGTTTTGTCCACCGCTAAGGATGATGCCGTCCGGCATGCCCATCTGCGTGAGGTTCAGGTCTCCGCCGACAATCGGCGTTAGCGGCACCGTATCAGCGACCCCGGAAGCAACCGGCGACGGCATCGCGGGTAGCGAAGCCGGCTGAGGGACGTTTGCCGGCGCGGGCTCCGTCGTGGCGGGCGAATTCGCTTCGCTGGCAGGCGCATCAGGTAGCGGAAAATTAAGCGGCGGCAATGCGTCAGAGGGCGTTTCCTCGCTATGCAGCGCTGGCGCAGAGAGCATACCGGCCAGCAGCGCAAGCGTCGTTAAACGTTTCATAGGCTGCCGTCCTCCTGCGCGGGATTCGCCGCAGGCGGCTGACGACGCTGGCTACGGCGCGTCTTCCACGTCAGCCAGAACAGTTCGAATACGCAGCGCAAAATGGTGGCAAAAGAGCGGAACGGGTTGTCCTGCGGGCGCGGCGGGTTAATCCACGCATCGGCGCGGGCCAGCACCACGCGCACCAGCTCGCGGCGGCGGGAGAGCTGAATATTTTCATCAAATTGCAGACGAATAAACTGGTCGTCAGCGGTGACCTGGCGCACCGGGATCGAAATCGCGCCGGACTGGAGAATCAGCTCAATCTCTTCGATTTCATCCTGCAGGTGACGCTTATCCGGCGCGCTTACGCGGCAGCCGCCCATGGACAGGTCCGCAGTGTGGCTGCGGGAGACAATGCCGCTGGTGTAGTGGATCAGTACCGGAATATCGACATCAATACGAATCGTTTTTCGCACCTGACGGGTTTCGCGCGCCACGGCAATGGCGGCCAGCAGGAAGATCAGGCTGTAAATCCCCCAGCCGACGTTCAGCGCGATAACGTTCGGGTCTGAGCCAAAGTAGTCGTGACCGATAGCGCGGACGATACCGACCACCACCCCCAGGCCCAGCAGACAGGCGACGACCAGGTGCGGTCTGACGACGGTAAAGTCGAAGTAGCCCACGTCCAGCAGGCCGCCTTTATCGGTCACGTTGAATTTCCCGCGTTTGGGGAAAATCATGGTCACCAGCGTCGGCAGCACCAGGTGGAACGCCAGCACGATATCGTAGATTTCGCCCCAGAAGCTGTAACGATAGCGGCCGTTCATGCGCGAGCCGACATAGATCGCGAGGAACAGATGCGGCAGCGCGTAGGAGACAATCAGGCTGGCCGAGGAGTAGATGATATTCAGGTTAAACAGCAGGTAGGCCAGCGGTGCGGTGACAAAGACCACCCGCGGCAGGGCGAACTGATAATAGAGCATGGCGCTGAGATAGCACAGGCGCTGCTGGAACGTCAGCCCACGGCCCAGTAGCGGGTTATCCAGACGGAATATTTGCGTCATCCCGCGCGCCCAGCGGGTACGCTGAATCACGTGCACCACCAGACGTTCGGTGGCTAAGCCGGCCGCCAGAGGAATATCAAGGAACGCCGACTTCCAGCCCAGGCGCTGGAACTTCAGCGCGGTATGGGCATCTTCGGTCACGGTCTCTACCGCAAAGCCGCCGATCTGTTCCAGCGCGGCGCGGCGAATGACGGCGCAGGAGCCGCAGAAAAAGGTCGCGTTCCAGTTGTCGTTCCCCTGCTGAATCGGGCCATAAAACAGCATCCCTTCGTTAGGAATATTGCGGCCCACGGAGAGGTTGCGCTCAAAAGGGTCCGGCGAATAGAAGTAGTGCGGCGTCTGCACCAGCGCCAGCATCGGATCGTTGAGGAATCCGCCCACCGTCGCCTGCAAAAAGACGCGGGTTGCCACGTGGTCGCAATCAAAAACGCAGATAAGCTCGCCGTGGGTCAACGTCATCGCGTGGTTGAGGTTGCCCGCCTTGGCGTGTTTGTTATCGTTACGGGTGATATACCCAACCCCAACGTCGGCGGCGAATACCGCGAATTCATTGCGCTTACCGTCATCCAGCAAATAGATTTTTAATTTATCTTTTGGATAATCAATACACTGCGCAGCCAGCACCGTATCACGCACCACCTCAAGCGGTTCGTTATAGCTGGGAATATAGATATCCACCGTCGGCCATTTGCTCATATCATCCGGCAGCGGGACAATTTCACGCTTTAGCGGCCAGACCGTTTGCAGGTAGTTAAGCAGCAGCATTACCCAGATATAGACTTCCGCCAGAAACAGCCCCATCCCCAGAATCGCTTCGATGGTGGAGTTAAAATGCAGGGTCTGCGTTAAACGGAAATACATATAACGGGTCGACATCAGCAGCGATGTCACCACCATGATGACGGAAACGCTGCGGTTTTTACTGAACCCCATCACAAAGAGAATACCGATGCTCAGGAGGCCAAAAATATACTGCTTTTGGCTGTCCATCGGCGTGATCACCACCAGCACGGCAATGGGCGAAAGTACCAGTACCAGCAACCAGAAAAGCGTCTTTTTCATTCAGCAGCCCTGCAATTAAATTAAAGCCCTGACCTGCGAGGCTGGCTATGCACCTTGCCGTCACCAATATTGATACCCAACTGCGCAGAGATTTTTTTGGCAATAATTTCAATATCAAAGGCGGCTGCGGAGGAGGAGTTAAAGTCCAGGATCGACTTCTGGGAAGCATTAGCTTCCACCACGCTTTCATCACGATGGATGATGCCCAGCAGACGATCGCCCAGCTTTTCTTCCATTAACGCCGTAACATCGCGACTGACCTGGCGACGGTTATCGCTCTGGTTAATCACAAAATAGTGTCCGAGTTTATGGTTGAGTTCGCCCCCGGTCAGACGCTGCTTTTCGACGTGCGCCAGCGCGGACGTCGAGGCGGTATCCGCCAGCAGCGGTACCAGATGCATATCGGCAAGCGAAGTGAGCGCCTTTAGCGCGGGCGAAGGGCCCGGCGGCAGGTCGGCAATCGTAATCAGCCCCGGATAATTGAGTAATGCCGCCAGGCCACGGGTCAGGAAATGCTCGTCATGGCTCAGGCGTTCATCGAAGGCCTGCCGCTGCGCGTCGCTCACGTCGCCGTAGGGCAAGACGAAGATATTGCTGCCGGCGCTTAATACGCACTGGCTCCA
Organism: Klebsiella sp. CB_Kp196; assembly: GCF_040061575.1. Lineage (NCBI taxonomy): Bacteria > Pseudomonadati > Pseudomonadota > Gammaproteobacteria > Enterobacterales > Enterobacteriaceae > Klebsiella > Klebsiella sp. CB_Kp196. Next base: position 8,148 of record NZ_JBEAFH010000073.1, on the reverse strand, counting down.
GTCATGGAGCTCCAGCGCTTTCGCGACATAGCCGCGCTCGTCGCTGAGGGGGACGCCAAAATGCAGGCGCAGGGCGTTCTGCACATCAAAATCGAGGGCCAGAACTTTACTGCCTGCGCGGGCCAGCGCCCAGGCCAGATTTGCCGCCAGGGTCGTTTTTCCTACGCCGCCTTTCGGTGAACACACGCAGATCAACGGCATGTCGCAATCCTCTCCAGGAGTGATTTCAGTGACTGATCTTTATCTTTTGCTACCGGCTCCGCGGTTTTGGCCGCAAAAAGATGGGCAAAACCCTCCGTCGTCGGCGCGGCCGCCGGACGAGGCCTGACTGCCGGAGCAGGGACGCTGACCGGTACCGGCTGCGCAGCAGCCTGAGAAGCCGCCGGCTGGGGGGCGGGCGCAGCCGCTGCCAGGCTTTGCGGCAGCGCAGGCTCTACGGCCGCCGCAGCAGCAATGTCCGTCAGGGGGGCGGGCTGCGGCGCGGAGGGCGGGATAATCAGGGACGGTGCAGCCAAAGAGGGCGCCGGGGGAGCCTGAACGGCCGCAGGCTCCACCTTGTGAAACATATCGGCAGGAACCCGCTGCGGCAGAGGTAAGGAAACTGACCCACCCATGGCCAAAGAAGACACTTCCTCCGCCGGAATAAGTTGATTGAGAATAACCCAATCCCCTTTTTCACCGGCGGCGGCTTCTGATGAGAGGTCCTTGAATTTTAGACTGTGTGTCCGCGTCTTTTCCTTGAAGCGCTGCAAATCATCATAATGGTTCATAGATAACCTCATGATTTAAATACGTCATATTTAATCTGTTTTAATTGTCATCCCACGCCACTAAAGCGTAGTTTAATTTGTTGTTTTTTGGGCATTTACCCGGCGTTACGGCCGTCACAATACGCTAACTTTAGTCGCGTTTTGATTATTTTGGATAGGTCAGGCTGGTGTAATTCCATAGTGGTAGTGCGGTTACACTAACAGTTCTTTTTCAAAATGATAGCCCCATTTTTTGGGCGGCTGCGCCGTCAATCCCCCCGCAGCCTGCCAGGCTATTAGCAGATCGTAGTTTTTTATACTGTCTGAATTTTAAAAAACGGCGTAATACACGCCAGGGGAAGGCTAAAGAGAATACATTTTAATATTTTTTAAGGCGTTTAGAAATCACTTACCGCGCTTAATTAAAATAATAAAATATTGTTCCCGTCCAAAATAAATAGCTCAGGATGTTAGCCAAAAACCAGGAATATAAAGCGTTGACCGAACAACAAGGAACAGTTTTATGCATCGCTTTTGCTGTTAATTTGCTCCGGCTAAAGAAACAATCAAGATAAAGTAAAATACATTCATGTAGTTATCCCGGACTCCCGAGATAGCAATGGTTGTGGCGTAAAATGCCAGTATTGTTCGTTGTCGGTTGTTCCAACAGTGCTGAGTTATGGTTAAAAAAAAGCCGAAGCACAGGCTTCGGCTTTGATTATCGATTGCCTGAATCAGCTCAGGGGCTTCTCGCCGTTCTGATCCTGGTCGACCGCAAAGCAGGCTACCAGCTGGCCGCCGTAGTCCTTCAGCTGCGGCTGAAGCTGGGTGCATGGGCCGAAACGGCGACGGCAGCGGGCGTTAAACGCGCAGCCCGGCGGCGGATTCAGCGGGCTCGGCAGCTCGCCGGTGAGCTTGATGCGCTCGCGGCGGTCATCCGGATTCAGACGCGGCGTTGCCGACAGCAGCGCCTGCGTGTACGGATGCTGCGGGTTGTTGAAGATTTGATCTTTCGTCCCTTTCTCCACGCAGCGGCCTAAATACATCACCATCACTTCATCAGCGATATGCTCCACGACCGACAGATCGTGGGAGATAAAGACGTAAGAAAGCCCCAGATCCTGCTGTAAATCCATCATCAGGTTCAGCACCTGCGCGCGCACCGAAACGTCCAGCGCGGAAACCGGTTCGTCGGCGATCACCACGTCCGGGTCAAGCATCAGACCGCGGGCAATGGCGATACGCTGACGCTGGCCGCCGGAGAACATATGCGGATAGCGGTCGTAGTGCTCGGTTTTCAGGCCCACTTTGGCCATCATCGCCAGCGCCTTCTCCCGGCGCTGCTCTTTGCTCAAGCTGGTGTTGATCTGCAGCGGCTCTTCCAGAATCTGCCCCACCTTTTTACGCGGGTTTAGCGAACCGTAGGGGTTCTGGAACACAATCTGGATTTTCTGCCGGCGCAGCTTCTGCGCCTGCGGATCGTGCTTAAGCAGGTCCTGTCCCTGGTAATAGAGCTCGCCGCCGGTGGGGATTTCAATCATCGTCAGCAAACGACCGAGCGTGGATTTACCGCAGCCGGACTCCCCCACTACCGCCAGCGTTTTACCGCGTTCAAGGGTAAACGAGACGCCGTCCAGCGCCTTGACCAGGCGTTCCGGCGTGAAGAGCCCCTTCTTCACCGGATAGTATTTTTTCAAATCGGTGGCCAGCAACAGAGGCTGTTGCGTGGTGGCCTCATGCGTACTCATAGCCCAGGCCTCCCGGCATCATCAAGTGGGTAATGACATTTCGACTGGCGACCGCCGTTAAGCAGGTTCAGCTCAGGTTCTTCGCTGCGGCATTTGTCGGTCGCATAGGGGCAGCGCGGGTTGAGCAGACAGCCGCTCGGACGGTCGTATTTGCCCGGCACCACGCCCGGCAGCGAGGCAAGACGCGCTTTATCCTGAGCGAACTCCGGCAGCGCGCGCAGCAGCGCCTGCGTATAGGGATGGCGAGGCGCGCGGAAGATATCCTTCGCATCGCCGGTTTCCACCACCTGCCCCGCGTACATGACGATGATTTTGTGCGCCGCTTCGGCCACCAGCGCCAGATCGTGGGTGATCAGGATCAGCGCCATATTCTCTTTCTGCTGCAGCTCCAGCAGCAGCTCGATGATCTGCGCCTGGATGGTCACGTCCAGCGCCGTCGTGGGCTCATCGGCAATCAGCAGCTTTGGCCGACAGGCGATGGCCATCGCAATCATCACGCGCTGGCTCATACCGCCGGAAAGCTGGTGCGGATAGACGTCAAGACGCGAAGCCGGATCGGGGATCCCCACCAGCGTCAGCAGGTCAATCGCCCGCTGCACGCGGGTTTTCTTGTTGCCGCCCTGGTGCACCTTAATGGCTTCCATAATCTGGTAACCGACGGTATAGCACGGATTCAGGCTGGTCATCGGGTCCTGGAAGATCATCGCCACTTCCGCGCCCACCAGCTGGCGGCGCTCTTTTTCGGAAATGCGCTTCAGGTCGCGACCGTTAAACTCCAGCTTTTCAGCCATCACCCGGCCGGGATAGTCAATCAGCCCCATAATCGCCAGCGAGCTGACCGATTTACCCGAGCCGGACTCGCCGACGATACCGACCACTTCGCCCTGATTTACGCTGTAGCTTACGCGATCTACGGCGCGGAACGGCGTCCCTTCGTCGCCGAAGTGCACCGAGAGTTTATCTACATTTAATAACGCCATCTCGAACCTCTTACTGCTTCAGTTTGGGATCGAGCGCGTCACGCAGACCGTCACCCATCAGGTTAAATGCCAGCACCGTCAGCAGGATAGCGACACCCGGAAAGGTGACGACCCACCAGGCGCTCTGCGCGAACTGCAGCACGTCGGAGAGCATCGTGCCCCACTCCGGTGTCGGCGGCTGCGCACCCATGCCAAGGAAGCCAAGAGCGGCCATATCGAGAATGGCGTTAGAGAAGCCCAGCGACGCCTGAACAATCAGCGGCGCAAGACAGTTAGGAAGAATGTTGATGAACATCTGACGCATCGCGCCTGCCCCCGCCACGCGGGAAGCGGTTACGTAGTCGCGGTTTACCTCTACCAGCACCGCCGCTCGGGTCAGACGCACGTAGTGCGGCAGGGCGACAAAGGTCAGCGCTATCGAGGCATTGACGATCGACGGACCGAAGATGGCTACCAGCACCAGCGCCAGCAGCAGACTCGGCAGCGCCAGCATAATATCGACAACGCGCATAATGACCGAGTCAACCACGCCGCCAAAGTAGCCCGAGACAAGACCGAGCACCACGCCGAGGATCAGCGACAGTACCACCACCAGACAGCCGACCAGCAGCGACAGGCGCGCGCCGTACATCAGGCGCGACAGGATATCGCGGCCGACGTCATCGGTGCCTAGCAGGTGGCTCACGCTGCCACCCTCCTGCCAGAACGGCGGAGCCAGCAGCGCATCGCGGAACTGATCCGCCGGATTATAGGGCGCGAGGAAGTTGGCGAAGATGGCGATGATAATCATCACCACGACATAGGCCAGCCCCACGACGGCGCCTTTGTTGCGTTTAAAATAGTGCCAGAACTCCTGCAGAGGGGTCATTGGCACCGGCGCGGCGACAACTTTATTTTCAGTAATTTGTGACATGATGGCCCCTTACTTCTTATGCCGGATACGCGGGTTCACCACGCCGTACAACAGGTCGACCAGCAGGTTGACGAGAATAATCATCGTCGCCACCAGCAGCACCCCGCCCTGCACCACCGGATAGTCGCGGCGCTGCAGCGCGTCAATCAGCCAGCGGCCAAGGCCCGGCCAGGAGAAGATGGTTTCGGTCAGGATGGCCCCCGCCAGCAGCGTACCGACCTGCAGACCGATCACCGTGACCACCGGCAGCATCGCGTTACGCAACGCATGAACGATGATCACCCGCATCCGCGTCAGGCCTTTCGCGCGCGCGGTACGGATATAATCCTCGCCCAGCACTTCCAGCATTGATGAACGGGTCATACGCACGATCACCGCCAGGGGAATCGTCCCCAGCACCACGGCGGGCAGGATCATATGCATTACCGCATCAATAAAGTCGCCCGGCTCGCCCCAAATCGCGGTATCGATCAGCATAAATCCGGTCAGCGGCAGGGTATCGTCAAGGAAGACGGTATCGCTGATGCGCCCGGAAACCGGCGTCAGGTTAAGCTGTACCGACACCAGCATGATCAGCATCATGCCCCACCAGAAGATGGGCATAGAGTAGCCTGTCAGCGCGAGGCCCACGGAGGTGTGGTCGAAGATAGAGCCGCGTTTAACCGCCGCCAGCACGCCCACCGGGATCCCGACGATGACGGCAAAAATCATCGCGCAGACGCCCAGCTCCATCGTGGCCTTAAAGCGCGGTACAAACTCTTGCCAAACGGGAATACGGCTTTTCAGCGAGATGCCCAAATCGCCGTGCATCACGCCCCAAATATAGTTGACGTACTGCTGCCACATCGGTTTATCGAGGCCCATTTCGGCCAGCAGCTGCGCGTGACGTTCAGGGGAAATACCACGTTCGCCCGCCATAATCATCACCGGGTCGCCGGGGATCATATGAACGAAGGCAAAAGTGAGAAGGGTAATACCGATAAATGTTGGGATGACAAGTCCCAAACGTCGGAGAATGAACTGCAACATAACCCGGATTCTCTCTGGAGACGGCCCGCCTGGTGACAGGACGTCTGTATTGCTCACAAATGTCAATTCCCTCTCCCCAAGGCGGGGAGAGGGGAAACACGCTGTTATTATTCGATAGAGACGTTATCGAAGTGGTGTTTACCTAATGGATCGACCACGTAGCCTTTGACCTCTTTACGCACCGGCTCATAGACGGTGGAGTGGGCGACGATCAGCGCCGGAGCCTGATCGTGCATCACGACCTGAGCCTGCTTATACAGCTCAATGCGTTTGTTGTGGTCATCGGTGGCGCGAGCCGGCTGAATCAGGTCTTCAAACGGCTTGTAGCACCAGCGGGAGTAGTTAGAACCGTCTTTTGCCGCCGCGCAGCTGAACAGGGTGGCGAAGAAGTTATCCGGATCCCCGTTGTCGCCGGTCCAGCCCATCATGACGGTCTGATGCTCGCCCGCTTTCGCGCGCTTGAGGTATTCACCCCACTCGTAGGTCACGATCTTGGCCTGGACGCCGACTTTCGCCCAGTCGGCCTGAATCATCTCAGCCATACGGCGCGCGTTCGGGTTATACGGACGCTGTACCGGCATCGCCCACAGGTCGATGGTGAAGCCTTTTTCCAGGCCTGCTTCTTTCAGCAGCGCTTTCGCTTTCTCTGGATCGTAGGTGTAGTCTTTAACGTCGTCGTTATAGCCCCACATGGTCGGCGGGATCAGGTTCTTCGCGGCCTGGCCTGCGCCCTGGTAAACGGCCTTGATAATCGCTTCTTTGTTGACCGCGTAGGTCAGCGCCTGGCGAACTTTGACATCATCCAGCGGCTTCTTCTCGGTGTTGAAAGAGAGGTAGCCGACGTTCAGGCCCGGCTGTTCCAGCAGCGTGATGTTTTTGTCTTCCTTCATGCGCGCGATATCTGCCGGGTTCGGGTACGGCATAATCTGGCATTCGTTTTTCTGCAGCTTAGCGTAGCGCACGGAAGCATCAGGGGTAATGGAGAAGACCAGGCGATCGATTTTCGGCTTGGTGCCCCAGTAGCCCGGGAAGGCTTTATAGAGAATACGGGAGTCTTTCTGGTACTGCAGCAGCTGGAACGGGCCGGTACCGATTGGGTTGAGGTCCACTTTCTCCGGCGTACCGGCTTTCAGCATGTTGTCGGCATACTCTTTTGACAGAATAGAGGCGAAGTCCATGGCGAGATCGGCAAGGAACGGCGATTCCGGACGGGTCAGCACGAACTGGACGGTGTTATCGTCCACTTTCTTCACTTCGCTAATCAGGTCAGGTAATCCCATCCCTTCAAAGTATTCATAGCTGCCGCCAGACACTTTATGGTACGGGTTATTGGTATTTTTTTGTCTGTCGAAGGAGAAGACAACGTCATCGGCGTTCAGCGTGCGGGTCGGTTTAAAATCTTTATTATCCTGCCACTTCACGTCTTTACGCAGATGGAAGGTATAGGTTTTCCCGTCTTCGCTAACTTCCCATTTTTCAGCCAGGCCCGGGATGACTTCCGTGGTGCCGGTTTTGAATTCCACCAGGCGGTTATAAATCGGCACTGAGCTGGCGTCATAGGTGGTACCAGAGGTGAAGAGCTGCGGGTTAAAGCCTTCCGGCGAACCTTCTGAACAATAAACCAGGGTCTTCGCTTGTACGCTTGCTGCGACGGTCATGGCAACCAGGCTCAGACCAAGCTTCAGCATCCCTGATTTCTTCAAGGAAATACTCATTATTCTGCTCCAAATGTGATGTTGTTTGCATATATCCGCCAGACCTTTATTTATTTTTATTCGTCATATTGCGAACTACGGATGCGTTGGCTGCGCTCGATAACCCCGGTCACATAGTCATCTATGCTCCTTGGGATTCTCACGCTTGCCGCCTTCCCGCAGCTCGAACTATTTAGAATATACCCGGTCCGGTCGGTGGTGCCCGAAAGCGTTGAGAGAGATGGGGATTCCTTTCACAAAAACGACTGAGTTGCAGTACGGATTCTCCATGAAATGCCCCTCATGCCCTACAATCTGTCAACAGAATGGGGAAACGTCAATACAGCCAACCTGGTTTTACATCCGGTGTGAGAATTGGCGGGCAAAGATTAAAAAAAGTGCAAAGCGCTATTTCCAGCAGAGAAATTTATGCTAGCGGCCAATAGACAGAATAAACGCCTTAATATTTTCCAGCAGCCAGTGATAAGCAATTATGGTAAATGGTAAAAATTTCTTGCGATGTGACCAATATGTGAGCGATAAATAGCGTGAACGTTAAAACGCACAGCGGAAAATGCTGAAGTTATCCATAAGCTTCGCGAAAAAAGATCGGAGTATATATAAAAAAATACAATGGAAGATGTCACAAAATAGGGAATTGGCGCCAGGAAATGAGGGTGGAGGCGTTTTCTTACACTCTTAGCAAGCAGCGTATTTTCCCGGAGGCGATGCTGACGCATCTGTCCGGGCTACCGGCCCGCAGACAACGCTGAACCCGTAGCCCGGGCAAGGCGCTTTGCGCCGCCCCCGGGAGCGGTGTGCAGTACGGCAGCATTTCCCGGAGGCGATGCTACGCATCTGTCCGGGCTACCGGCCCGCAGACAACGCTGACCCCGTAGCCCGGGCAAGGCGCTTTGCGCCGCCCCCGGGAGCGGTGTGCGGTGCGGCTGGATTTCCCGGAGGCGATGCTACGCATCTGTCCGGGCTTGTATGATTACTCCGTCAGAAAGAACCGGCCAGTTCTCTCTGATGGCG
>NZ_JBEAFH010000072.1:0-34756 GCF_040061575.1 Klebsiella sp. CB_Kp196 | reverse complement strand
TGCGAGGTGGCGTATATTACGCTTTCCTCTTTCAGAGTCAACCCGTTATTTCAGGGTTTTTTTCTCTTCAACCGACCGGGTTGTTTGTGAAGTGATTCACATCTGCCGTGTCGATGGAGGCGCATTATAGGGAGTTCCCGAGCATCCGCAATAGTAAAATTGCAGAAAAATGACTGACTGCTGCATTCCCCAGCAAAACCCCGCTTTATACCCTGTTACGCACAGAATTATCCACAGGTGGCGGCCGATACCCTCTTATAAAGGCCCGCTATCCTCTCTCTATAGGGCGCGATCCTGGGCTAAAAAGAGAAAGATAAAAATTCGCGAGCGTTGCGCAAACGTTTTCGTTACAATGCCGCGCTATAACAAGGATGCCCGGTTGGGTGCGTTAGGTGAGTTTTTAGACAAAAATTCACCTAACGCTCTCTGTAATATTCAAATCCTGGGGATTTAATACCATGCAACAACGTCGTCCAGTCCGCCGCGCCCTGCTCAGTGTTTCTGACAAGGCCGGTATCGTCGAATTCGCGCAGGCGCTTTCCGCTCGTGGTGTCGAGCTACTGTCTACGGGTGGTACCGCACGCCTGCTGGCTGAGAAAGGTCTGCCGGTTACCGAAGTCTCTGACTACACCGGTTTCCCGGAAATGATGGACGGACGCGTGAAGACCCTGCATCCGAAAGTTCACGGCGGTATTCTCGGTCGCCGCGGCCAGGATGACGGTATTATGGAACAACACGGTATCGCGCCTATTGATATGGTGGTGGTTAACCTGTATCCGTTTGCTCAAACCGTTGCCCGCGAGGGCTGCTCGCTGGAAGATGCGGTAGAAAACATTGATATCGGCGGCCCAACCATGGTTCGCTCAGCGGCGAAGAACCATAAAGACGTCGCCATCGTGGTGAAGAGCAGCGACTACGATGCCATTATTAAAGAGATGGATGCCAACGAAGGCTCCCTGACCCTCGACACCCGCTTCGACCTCGCCATTAAGGCATTCGAACACACCGCCGCCTACGACAGCATGATTGCCAACTACTTCGGCAGCATGGTTCCGGCCTATCACGGCGAGAGCAAAGAAGCCGCGGGTCGCTTCCCGCGCACCCTGAATCTGAACTTCGTTAAGAAGCAGGATATGCGCTATGGTGAAAACAGCCACCAGCAGGCGGCCTTCTATATAGAAGAAGAAGTCAAAGAAGCCTCTGTCGCCACTGCACAGCAGGTTCAGGGTAAAGCGCTCTCCTATAACAACATCGCTGACACCGATGCCGCGCTGGAATGCGTCAAAGAATTCAGCGAGCCGGCCTGCGTTATTGTGAAGCACGCCAACCCATGTGGCGTAGCGGTAAGCACCTCTATTCTGGACGCCTACGACCGTGCGTACAAAACTGACCCGACCTCTGCCTTCGGCGGCATTATCGCGTTTAACCGCGAACTGGATGCCGAAACCGCGCAGGCGATCATCTCCCGCCAGTTTGTTGAAGTGATCATCGCGCCGTCTGCGACGGAAGAAGCCCTGAAGATCACTGCCGCGAAACAGAATGTCCGCGTCCTGACCTGCGGTCAGTGGACGCAGCGCGTACCTGGTCTGGACTTCAAACGCGTTAACGGCGGCCTGCTGGTTCAGGATCGCGATCTGGGTATGGTTACGGAAGGCGAACTGCGCGTGGTTTCCAAACGCCAGCCGACCGAGCAGGAACTGCGCGATGCGCTGTTCTGCTGGAAAGTGGCGAAATTCGTTAAATCCAACGCCATTGTGTACGCCAAAGAGAATATGACCATCGGGATAGGCGCAGGCCAGATGAGCCGCGTTTACTCCGCCAAAATCGCCGGGATTAAAGCCGGTGATGAAGGTCTGGAAGTGAAAGGTTCGGCTATGGCGTCCGACGCTTTCTTCCCGTTCCGCGACGGTATTGATGCCGCTGCTGCCGTTGGCGTGAGCTGCGTCATTCAGCCCGGTGGTTCTATTCGCGACGAAGAGGTGATTGCCGCCGCCGATGAGCACGGCATCGCGATGATCTTCACCGACATGCGCCACTTCCGCCATTAATTCACGGAGCAGACGATGAAAGTATTAGTTATTGGCAACGGCGGACGCGAACACGCGCTGGCCTGGAAGGCCGCACAGTCACCGCAGGTTGATACCGTTTTTGTCGCCCCGGGTAACGCGGGCACCGCGCTGGAACCGGCGCTGCAGAACGTGGCTATCGGCGTCACCGATATTCCGGCGCTGCTGAGCTTTGCGCAAAGCGAGAAGATTGACCTGACCATCGTTGGCCCGGAAGCGCCGCTGGTAATTGGCGTTGTCGATGCGTTCCGTGCCGCAGGGCTGAAAATCTTCGGCCCAACGGAAGGCGCGGCGCAGCTTGAAGGCTCCAAAGCCTTCACCAAAGATTTCCTCGCGCGTCATAACATCCCGACGGCGGAATACCAGAACTTCACCGAAGTCGAGCCCGCGCTGGCGTACCTGCGTGAGAAAGGCGCGCCGATCGTCATCAAGGCCGACGGCCTGGCCGCCGGCAAGGGCGTGATTGTCGCCATGACGCTGGAAGAAGCGGAAGCCGCCGTTCACGACATGCTGGCAGGTAACGCCTTTGGCGACGCCGGACACCGCATCGTCATTGAAGAGTTCCTCGACGGCGAAGAGGCGAGCTTTATCGTGATGGTCGACGGCGAGCACGTCCTGCCGATGGCCACCAGCCAGGATCATAAACGCGTGGGCAATGGCGATACCGGCCCGAACACGGGCGGTATGGGCGCTTACTCACCGGCGCCGGTGGTAACCGATGAGGTTCACCAGCGCACCATGGAACGCATTATCTGGCCAACCGTAAAAGGTATGGCAGCGGAAGGGAACACCTACACCGGTTTCCTCTATGCGGGCCTGATGATCGATAAACAGGGAAACCCGAAGGTTATCGAGTTCAACTGCCGCTTTGGCGATCCGGAAACCCAGCCGATCATGCTGCGCATGAAATCGGATCTGGTAGATCTGTGCCTCGCCGCCTGCGACGGCAAGCTGAATGAGAAAACCTCCGAGTGGGACGAACGCGCCTCGCTGGGCGTGGTGATCGCCGCCGGTGGCTATCCGGGCAACTACAGTACCGGTGATGAGATCCACGGCCTGCCGCTGGAAGAAGCGGCTGACGGCAAGGTCTTCCACGCCGGTACCAGACTCGCTGATGACGATCGCGTGCTGACCAGCGGCGGCCGGGTGCTCTGCGCTACCGCGCTGGGTCACACCGTCGCTGAAGCGCAAAAGCGCGCTTACGCCCTGATGAGCGATATCCGCTGGGACGGCAGCTTTAGCCGTAACGACATCGGCTGGCGCGCTATTGAGCGTGAGCAAAACAGCTAACGGCTGAGCTTTGCCAGCAGCGTTTTGCGCGTAATGCCCAGCTGACGGGCGGCTTCAGTTTTGTTGCCGCCCGTTTTTTCGAGCGCCACCAGGATCGCTTCTTTCTCGACTTCCACCAGCGGCTGAATAATATCCTCGCCGTGCGGCGCGTCCGAAACCGACGTACCGGCAATCGCCAGCGGCAGCTCGCGTTCCGAGATATACTCTCCGGTCAGCAGGACCACCGCCCGCTCTACCGCATTTTCCAGTTCGCGAATATTCCCCGGCCATGCGTAGTGAATCAGTAAGTCCATCGCCTGCGGCGTAAACCCCTGCACCGCTTTGCGGTTACGCTCGGCATAACGCTGCAGGAAATAGCGCGCCAGCTGAGGGATATCCTCCTTGCGCTGACGCAGCGGCGGCATATCGATAGTCACGACGTTCAGGCGATAGTAGAGATCCTGACGAAAACGTCCGGCGCTGACCTCTTCAGCTAAATCCCGGTGGGTGGCGGCAATTAGCCGTACATCTACCGAAAGGGTCTGATTGCTGCCCACGCGCTGCACTTCACGCTCCTGAATCGCCCGCAGCAGGCGCACCTGCATCAGCGGTGAAATATCGCCAATCTCATCGAGAAAGAGCGTACCGCCGTCCGCTTCAACAAAACGCCCTTCTCGCCGTTTGTCCGCGCCGGTAAAGGCGCCTTTCTCGTGACCAAACAGCTCCGACTCCAGCAACGACTCGTTGAGCGCGGCACAGTTGAGGATCACCAGCGGCCTGCGGCTGCGGGCGCTGCTGGCGTGCAGCGCCCGCGCGACCAGCTCTTTCCCGGTGCCCGACTCGCCGTGAATTAATACCGTCGCATCAGAGGGGGCAACCAGGGCAATATTATTCAGCAGCGCCCGCATCGCCGGGCTATCGCCCACCATGCCAAACTGGGCCGCGGGGGGACTACCCGCGACGGGTGACTCGCTCAGCCGCGTATGGGCCAACGCCTCAGACAGCGTCTGCTGCAGCTTGTCAAAGTCCAGCGGCTTAATCAGGTAGTCCAGCGCACCGGATTTCAGCGCCTCCACGGCGGTATCGACGCTGGAGTATGCGGTCATGATCAATACCGGAATCGACGGATTCCAGGTTTTGATCTCTTTCAGCGTTTCGATGCCGTCCATCTCGGCCATGCGGATATCGCAAAGCACCAGATCAAACACCGTCTGGCGCACCTGTTCCAGCGCCTGTACACCGTTGTAGGCCAGCGCAACCCGGTATCCCCAGCCCCGCAACAGCGCCTGTAAGATAGTGCAGTGGCTAATGTCATCGTCCACCACCAGAATATCGATCTGCTCGCCACTCATCCTTGTTCATCCTTTTGTTGCCCGTTGACCGGCAAATAGAGAGTAAATAGCGCGCCTTCGCCGGGGGCGCTCTCGGCGTGAATCGTTCCGCCGTGCTGCTCGACAATGTTCTGCACCACCGCCAGGCCCAGCCCGGTGCCGTCGGCCTTGGTCGTGAAGTACGGGGTAAAAATGGCCTGTAGCTGTTCCGCCGTCATCCCCTTGCCGCTGTCCGCAACGCTCACCTTTACTCGCCCGTCGCCGCATTCCCTCACCGCCACCGTAATCACGCCATCGCGGCCAATAGCGTGGACGGCATTGAGATAAAGGTTCAGCAGCACCTGTTTCAAACGATCCGGATCGGCCTGAATGCGGCATAGCGCGGGCTGCGCGGTGAACGCGAGCGTTATTGCCCGGCTGGCGGCATCCTGGCTAATTAGCTGAAGCGAGTGCGTAATCACGTCATTCAAATCAACCGATTGATACGTTAAATGCGCCGGACGCACCAGTTCCAGCAGCTCGCTGACGACCCTGTTCAGGCGATCGGCTTCCTTCGCCATCACCTGGGCCAGCTGATGCGCTTCGCCATCGGCTGGGGTTCGCTCGGCAAAATACTTTGCCAGCCCTTTTATAGATGACAGCGGGTTGCGGATCTCATGGGCGACGCCCGCGGCCAGATGACCAAGCGCCACCAGCTTTTCTTTACGCGCCGTCGCCTCCTGCAACTGCTTGCGCGAACGTTGATAGCGGCGGAACCAGAACTGCGCCAGCAACGTTGCCGCCATCACTACGCCCGCCGCGCAGAGCATGATAACCATATTACGCAGGCTACGGGCATGGTCGGCATCCAGCTCGCGGGTATCAAAAGCAATAAAAATAACCTGGGGAGCCTGGGTACGTAGCCCGGCAGCTTCGCGACGCATCATCATGCGCATATGATGCCCGCCGCCGTTAAGCGGGCGAAATTGACGATAAATCTCCAGCGCCGGTTCCGGTTTTTCGAGCCGGCGCCAGCGCTCCTCGCTCCCAATATTCAGCTCACGCAGAGTGCTGGCAGAGTAGAGCGACTCACCAACCCGCTGCGGGTCGCTATGGGCAATGATTTTACCGCTCTCATCCGTCACAGCGAACCACAGCACGCCTGGCTGCCAGGCCATCTCCTCCAGCAACGCCTGCAGTTGGGAATGATGCATACGCATTCCCATGCCCACCCGGGCGCCGGACTCAAGGGCGCGAATCAGCACGCTGCCCTTTTCCTGGATAGTCTGGCGCGCGGCTTCATTTTCACGGCCATAATCACGCACGATTAACGCAGAGAACAGGCACACCAGCAGCAAGATAAGGCCGGTTAACAACCAGCTCAGCCAGACGGCGACGGAATCCTTAGACAACCGCATCGCGTTCATGACAACTCCCTTTCCTCAGACACCGTATCGCTCAGCAGAAATCATGCCATTTTTCCGTCCCGTCTAACCGCTTCTCATGCGCAAACCGGGAAGGCGATCGAGTAAAAATGACCCGCAGCCTCCTTGACCGCGAGTCATTTTTACTCGCTCTCGTCTGGCTGGAAGGTGCTCAATGCCCGATATCCTGCGGCCTTTCCATTCTGGCACAGAAGATGCAAATCATTGAGAAACCATAAGCCAGGAGAATAACCTATGAAACGGAACAAAAAAATGACGCTGACGCTGATTGCCCTCGCCGCGCTGACTTTCGGTAGCAGTTCAGCCTGGGCAAGGCACCACTGGAATAACGGCAGCGGAATGGGCCCCCAGGGCTACAGCCAGCTCACCGCCGATCAGCAGGCCACTGCCCGGAAGCTGCATAACGATTTCTATGAACAAACCCGCGTTTTACGTCAGCAGCTTCAATCAAAACGCTACGAATACCATGCGCTGTTAACCGCGGATAAGCCTGACAGCGCGAAAGTCGAATCCATTGCCCAGGAGATGGAGGTTATCGGTCAACAGCTGGCCCAGCAGCGGGTTAAGTTCGATCTCGCATTAGCGCAGGCGGGTATTTCTCGCGGTGTGGGTATGGGACCAGGGATCTGCGGCGGAGGCCGCGGTCATATGGGGATGAGCCACTGGTAAGGCTCAGAAGCTTTTTTCTGTCGGCTGCCAGGTGCAGAAATCTTCGTTTGCCACCAGCAGCAGCTGAGAGCCTTCAGGCGCTTCCAGCCACGCCACGCTGACCTCAATGGATGAGTGATTCTGGCGTCGCTCAATATGCGCCAGCGCCTGCGTATCGAGGTCAGGCTTCACGGTCTGACCTTCACAGGTGGTCACCGTCCTGTTGGCATGCCAGCGCCCCTGGCGCAGCATAACGCGTCCCTGACGCAGAGCGTCGCTGGTCTGGCGTATTTGCTCAGCGCGATAGCGGTATAGCGCGACCTGATCGCTGGAAAGCTGCTGCTTCTGCCCATCGATTTCACGCTGCATAAAGCTGAGTTCGCCCTGCGCATCAAACCGGGCGCGAATATGTTCCGGCGGTTTACCGTAGACGTTGAGTTCAATCAGCGCGAGCTGGCCATCCTGCCAGCGGTACTCGCTGGTCGAAGTATTACCATGACGCCATGGACTGAAGGCGGCAAGGAGATGGACCTCGCCGTTAGAATCTTTGCGCCAGATACGCATCGCCCCCTGGTTATCCGCATATCCGCTGGCGGTAAACGGCGGGAGAGAGGAATCATGGCTGCAGGCAGTGAGCAGCAATACGCCTACCAGCGCCAGCGTGCGGCGCCAGGTAGACAAAAGGGGCCGACAAGCCCCTTCGATAAAACTGTACACTGCCACGCGGTCTTACTTAACTGCGTCTTTCAGAGCTTTACCAGAAACAAATGCCGGTACGTTTGCTGCGGCGATTTTGATTTCATTACCGGTCTGCGGGTTGCGGCCAGTACGCTCAGCGCGGTGGTTCACTTTGAAGGTACCGAAACCAACCAGTTGAACAGCATCACCTTCTTTCAGAGACTCGGTAATTGCAGCCAGGGTAGATTCCAGGGCAGCTTTCGCCTGTGCTTTGGACAGGTCAGCTTTGTCCGCAATTACATCAATCAGTTGAGTCTTGTTCATAAGTTATCCTTACAATGTGTTTATCGCTTGCTAAGCATCGAGTGCGACGGAAATGCCTGAAAAGCACTCTCCTGCATACACGCACCGATAGCCACGTTTTTTCGCCCCCCAAATGTAGACCAGACGGGGGGCGGAATGGAAGCCTTCAGACGCTACAATTCAGGCGGTAAATCACGTTTTCTGGTCTCATTGCTGAAAATTTATACCAATATTGCTCTCACCGGCCTCGCGAAGGTCTGCACGCAGCCCTTTGATCAGTTCAATATCGCGTTCTTCGCAGTCGGCCAGAAGACGGAAAATCTCCCACTGAATATCCCATTCTTGTTCGACTGCCGGGTTTTCCTTGAGCTCTTCGTCGGTCATTTCGCGACCAGCCTGGGTCATTTCCAGCATCGCAACGGTGGTGATCGAGCTCTTGCTGACTTCAATAGCATGTTCGAGCGTTTCGCCGCTCAGCCGCGAATGAATCAGCTCACTCAAGGCCACGCAGGCATCAATGGCCGGATAGACGCCGTACAGGTCGTAATCATCAGCGGCCGGAATCGCCTCTTCCAGCTTTTCCAGTTGGCTGTCGAAATTCACCTTCGCATCTTTTACCGTCAGCGTTTCCCAGATCAGATCGAGAATACGGCGATAAAGCTGGCCATCGGCGAACTCAGTTTGCTGACAGAACATGGCGTAGTTGGGGTACATCCGCTCGCACAGGCAGGCCATAAAGGTCACGTGCTGCCAGCTTTCCAGCTTCTCCAGACGCAGATGAATCGGGTTTTGTAACATGATGAAATCTCGAAGTCAGAAATTAGCCGCAGTGTACCTGAATCAGTCGTGATTTGCTTGCCAACGCACAAACGCCGGACGCCGGGACGCCACGGCATCAGCCCAGCGCGTCGGTTCAGGCAGGCGGTAGCCTTTCAGGCAGCGCTCCACCCACATCAGCGCGCTATCCAGGCCCACGCGGTGCCCGGTACTCACAAACAGGGGATTACAGCGCGTTTTACTGCGCAAAACCCACGCCAGCTGCTCGCCTTTATCTAACAACGGCGCCAGCGCGCCGGGCTCATCGCCCAGCGGCTCGAACTTACCGCACAGCCGTTTTTTCGCCACGCCGATGGTCGGCACATCCACCAGCAGACCAAAATGGCTGGCGACGCCGAGGCGGCGCGGGTGGGAAATACCGTGGCCATCAACAAATAAGAGATTTGGCTTCTGCGAAAGCTGCTCCCAGGCCGCCAGCAGCGCGGGGGTTTCGCGAAAGGAGAGGAAGCCGGGGATATAGGGCATCGTGGTCGCGACGCGCGCGACCTGATACTCCACCAGCTCCAGGGACGGATAGCTCAGCAGCACCATCGCCGCCCGGGTCACCTCTCCCTCTTGCTCAAATCCAACATCCGCTCCGCCGATCAGCGTCGGCGGATCCTGGTCCAGCCGATCGCCTCGTTCAACCGATGCCGCCAGGCTGAGCTGCTTGGTGCGTAGCGATGACAAATCCATATTCACTCCTTAACGGTGGTATGGCGCCGACAACCGGTGCACTGCCTCCACAAATACGCCCGCATGTTCCGGGTCGACGTCCTGATGAATGCCGTGCCCAAGGTTAAAGACATGGCCTTCGCCCTGGCCAAACCCGGCGAGAATGGTCGCCACCTCTTCTTCGATGCGCGCCGGAGGGGCATAGAGCATCGAGGGATCCATATTGCCCTGCAGGGCGACTTTATGGCCGACGCGACGCCGCGCATCGGCGATATCGGTCGTCCAGTCGAGCCCCAGCGCATCGCAGCCGGTTTCCGCCATCGCTTCCAGCCACTGCCCGCCGCCTTTGGTAAACAGCGTCACCGGCACGCGGCGGCCATCATTCTCACGCAGCAGCCCATCAACGATTTTATGCATGTAATAGAGCGAGAACTGCTGATAATCCCGGCCGGTCAGCACCCCGCCCCAGGTATCAAAGATCATCACCGACTGCGCGCCCGCTTTGATTTGCGCATTCAGATACAGCGTGACGCTTTTCGCCAGCTTATCGAGCAGCGCGTGCAGGGCCTGCGGCTCGGCGTACATCATCTTTTTGATCACCGTAAACGCTTTGCTGCTGCCGCCTTCCACCATGTAGGTCGCCAGCGTCCACGGGCTGCCGGAAAAGCCAATCAGCGGCACTTCTCCCTTCAGCTCACGGCGGATGGTGCGCACGGCGTTCATCACGTAGCCAAGCTCATCTTCCGGGTCGGGGACGGGTAATTTATCGACATCCGCTTTGCCGGTAATGGGTGAGGTAAAACGCGGGCCCTCCCCGGCTTCGAAATAGAGCCCCAGCCCCATCGCATCCGGGATGGTGAGAATGTCCGAGAAGAGGATAGCCGCATCCAGCTTATAGCGGCGCAGCGGCTGCAGCGTCACTTCACAGGCAAGCTCGGCGTTTTTACACAGCGACATAAAATCGCCCGCCTCGGCGCGGGTGGCCTTATATTCCGGTAAATAGCGGCCCGCCTGACGCATCATCCATACCGGGGTGACATCAACCGGCTGGCGTAGCAGCGCGCGCAGGTAGCGA
The DNA here is from genome assembly GCF_040061575.1 of Klebsiella sp. CB_Kp196. NCBI lineage: Bacteria > Pseudomonadati > Pseudomonadota > Gammaproteobacteria > Enterobacterales > Enterobacteriaceae > Klebsiella > Klebsiella sp. CB_Kp196. Next base: position 24,471 of record NZ_JBEAFH010000072.1, on the reverse strand, counting down.
TCGTTCTTCAGTTCGGTCATTTTTACATTCCTTTAGCGTTGATGCGCCAAGTTTATACACAAAATCATTCAAAGTGGATCGAGGCGGCAATTGAATGAACCCAAGGAGCTTACTCAAGTAAGTGACTGGGGTAAGTGAAAGCAGCCAACAAAGAGGCAATTTGAAGGATAAAGTATATGCAACATGTCACTCATACTCTGCCCGACACATCGCCACGGTATCTTCAATCAGACGGCGCGCCACGGTGCCCGGCGGCGGCAAAAGCGGCAGATTGTCATAGCGATACCATCCCGCCTCCAGCAGCTCTTTCTTGTCGATGACAATCTCGCCGCTATCGTACTCGGCCATAAACGCGGTCATCAGCGATTGTGGGAACGGCCAGGGCTGAGAGGTCACGTAGCGCAGGTTTTTCACCTTAATGCCGCTCTCCTCCATCACCTCGCGGGCAACGGTCTGCTCCAGGGTTTCGCCGACTTCGACAAACCCGGCCAGCACCGTATGCACGCCGTTACGATGGCGAGTATGCTGCGCCAGCAGGATAGAATCATCCCGACGGATGGCGACGATAATGCACGGGGCGATTTGCGGGTAGTAGCGTTCGCGGCAGTGGCTGCACAGCATTGCCCACTCGGTTTTGCTGGGGTGCATAGGATGGCCGCAGTAGCCGCAGAATTTGTGCGAGCGGTAGAATTCCGCCAACTGGATCCCGCGTCCCGCCAGTTGAAAAAGGCCAGCATCCTGATCGAGCACCTGACGCAGCGATCCCATCTCATGCCGGCGATCCTGGCGGACCAGCCACACCGGATCGCCCTGCCATTCTCCGATTCGCAGCGCGGGCTGCCCCGCAAGATTAAAATTTACCGCTTCGCCGTAGGGCAATTCTCCGTCGGGCAACCATAATTTCTGTTCGTGGCTGACGATCCACCAGCCGCGATCTAATTTTTCAATAATACGATCCATATCTATTGCACTACCTTTATTTTACTGGCACTTTTAACATTAAATTTACATTTTGGTGAGCAACGTATTTCTCTTAAAACCTTGCGGAGTCAACCATGTTAAACCAGCTGGAAAACCTGACGGAACGTGTTGGAGGCAGCAATAAACTGGTCGATCGCTGGCTACAAGTACGTAAGCATTTGCTTGTGGCTTACTACAACCTGGTTGGCCTGAAGCCCGGCAAAGAATCATTTATGCGGCTTAATGAGAAAGCGCTGGATGATTTTTGTCAAAGCCTGGTGGACTACCTCTCCTCCGGCCATTTTAATATTTATGAACGCTTTATCGGCGAATTGGAAGGCGATACGCCACTTTTAGCCGCCACTAAGATTTATCCACAGCTGCAGGCCAATACCCAGCAGATCATGGATTATTACGACTCCTGCCTCGAAAACGCCATCGATCACGATAACTACCTTGAGTTCCAGCAGGCGCTGTCGGACATCGGAGAAGCGCTGGAAGCGCGCTTTGCGCTGGAAGATAACCTGATCGCCCTCGCCGTCGCCCACAGCCGCAAAGACAACGTCAGCGACAATATCGCGCCGACCGCTTGAGTTGTGAGCCATTAACGCGTAGTTTACATACATTCCCCCTCACGGAGAGGGGATGTCATCTTGTCGGAGTGCCCATTTTCCACACTGGAAAAGGCTGAGACCGTTAATTCGGGATCCGCGGAACCTGATCAGGCTAATACCTGCGAAGGGAACAAGAGTAAACTGCGTTTAGCATCAGCCTCTTCAGGGCCGATCGCATCTGTTACTCCATCCGTCGTCTGGCAAGCCATATCCTGTTTAACTGGAATGAGCTATGTCTACAACCAAACTCACGCGTCGAGAGCAACGCGAACGCGCCCAGCGCTTTATCGACACCCTGGAAGGTACCGCATTTCCCAATTCGCAGCGCATCTATATCCCCGGTTCGCAGGAAGATATTCGCGTACCGATGCGCGAAATTCAGCTGAGCCCGACGCTTATTGGCGGCAGCAAAGATAATCCTCAGTACGAAGCGAACGAAGCTATTCCGGTCTATGACACCTCCGGCCCCTATGGCGATCCGCACGTCGCGATTAACGTTCAGCAGGGTCTGGCAAAACTGCGTCAGCCGTGGATTGATGCGCGCCGCGACTGCGAAGCACTCAGCGATCGCAGCTCGGCCTATACCAGAGAGCGGCTGGCGGATGATGGCCTTAACGAACTGCGCTTTACCGGCCTACTCACGCCCAGGCGCGCCATCGTCGGGAAATGCGTGACGCAGCTGCACTACGCCCGTCAGGGGATTGTCACCCCGGAAATGGAGTTCATCGCCATTCGCGAGAATATGGGCCGCGAGCGTATTCGTGGCGAAGTGCTGCGCCAGCAGCATCCGGGCGTTGGGTTTGGCGCGCGGCTGCCGGAGAATATCACCCCGGAGTTTGTGCGGGCTGAAGTCGCCGCCGGGCGCGCGATTATCCCGGCCAATATTAATCATCCGGAATCCGAACCGATGATTATTGGCCGCAACTTCCTCGTGAAGGTTAACGCCAATATCGGCAACTCGGCGGTCACCTCGTCGATTGAAGAAGAGGTCGAGAAGCTGGTGTGGGCAACGCGCTGGGGAGCGGATACGGTTATGGACCTCTCCACCGGCCGCTATATTCACGAGACCCGCGAGTGGATCCTGCGCAATAGTCCGGTACCGATCGGTACGGTGCCGATCTACCAGGCGCTGGAGAAGGTCAACGGGATCGCCGAAGATCTCACCTGGGAAGCCTTCCGCGACACGCTGCTCGAGCAGGCGGAACAGGGGGTGGACTACTTCACCATCCATGCGGGCGTGCTGCTGCGCTACGTGCCGATGACCGCCAGGCGCCTGACCGGCATCGTCTCCCGCGGCGGCTCAATCATGGCGAAATGGTGCCTGTCCCATCACAAAGAGAATTTCCTCTACCAGCATTTCCGCGAAATCTGCGAAATCTGCGCCGCCTATGACGTCTCGCTGTCATTGGGCGACGGCCTGCGTCCCGGCTCGATTCAGGATGCCAACGACGAAGCGCAGTTCGCCGAACTGCACACCCTGGGCGAACTGACCAAAATCGCCTGGGAGTATGACGTACAGGTGATGATCGAAGGCCCGGGCCACGTGCCGATGCAGATGATTCAGCGCAATATGACCGAAGAGCTGGAGCACTGCCACGAAGCGCCGTTCTACACCTTAGGGCCGCTAACCACCGATATCGCTCCGGGCTATGACCATTTCACCTCGGGAATTGGCGCCGCCATGATCGGCTGGTTCGGCTGCGCGATGCTCTGCTACGTGACGCCAAAAGAGCATCTCGGCCTGCCGAATAAAGAAGACGTTAAGCAGGGCCTGATTACCTACAAAATTGCCGCCCACGCCGCCGATCTCGCCAAAGGCCACCCCGGCGCGCAGATCCGCGATAACGCCATGTCGAAAGCGCGCTTCGAGTTCCGCTGGGAAGATCAGTTTAATCTGGCGCTCGACCCGTTCACCGCGCGCGCTTACCACGACGAAACCCTGCCGCAGGAGTCAGGCAAAGTGGCCCACTTTTGCTCCATGTGCGGCCCTAAATTCTGCTCAATGAAGATAAGCCAGGAAGTTCGCGACTACGCCGCCGCGCAGACCATCGAAGTGGGGATGGCCGATATGTCGGATAACTTCCGCGCCCGCGGCAGTGAAATCTATCTACGTAAGGAGGAAGCCTGATGTATCAACCCGATTTTCCATCCGTCCCTTTCCGTTTAGGGCTCTATCCGGTCGTCGATAGCGTCACGTGGATCGAACGCCTGCTGGCCGCGGGCGTTCGCACTCTCCAGCTGCGCATCAAGGATAAACGCGATAGCGAAGTCGAAGACGATGTGGTTGCCGCGATCGCCCTGGGGCGCAAATATGATGCGCGGCTGTTTATTAATGATTACTGGCGTCTGGCCATCAAACATCAGGCCTACGGGGTGCATTTAGGCCAGGAAGATCTGGAAACCACCGACCTCAGCGCCATCCGCAACGCCGGGCTGCGCCTTGGCGTTTCGACGCATGACGATATGGAAATTGATATCGCGCTGGCGGCGCGTCCCTCTTACATCGCGCTTGGGCACGTTTTTCCAACGCAAACCAAGCGGATGCCTTCCGCCCCTCAGGGGCTGGATCAGCTGGCGCAGCATATTCAGCGACTCGGGGATTATCCAACCGTGGCGATTGGCGGCATCAGCCTTGAGCGCGCCCCGGCGGTCCTGGCGACCGGCGTCGGCAGCGTTGCGGTGGTCAGCGCCATTACTCAGGCGGCCGACTGGCGACAGGCAACGGCCCGGCTGCTCGAGATAGCGGGAGCCGGTGATGAATGACAGCGATTTTATGCGCTATAGCCGCCAGCTGCTGCTGGAGGATATCGCCATTGAAGGCCAGCAAAAGCTGCTGGCCAGCCGGGTGTTGATCGTGGGTCTCGGCGGGCTGGGCTCTCCCGCCGCCCTCTATCTTGCCGGAGCTGGCGTCGGCACGCTGGTGCTGGTCGATGACGACGACGTGCACGTCAGTAACCTGCAGCGACAAATTTTGTTCACCAGCGAGGATATCGCTCAGCCTAAAACCACGGCCGCAAGGGCCCGGCTGGCTCAGTTAAATCCGCAGATTGAACTGATTACGCTGAAGCAGCGGTTAGGCGGAAAGGCCCTGCAGGATGAAGTGGCGAAGGCCGATGTGGTACTGGATTGCACCGATAACATGGCGACTCGTCAGGCGATCAACGCCGCCTGCGTCGCGCTTAAAACGCCGCTGATTACCGCCAGCGCCGTCGGGCTTGGGGGGCAGCTGATGGTACTGACTCCGCCGTGGGAGCAGGGCTGCTATCGCTGTCTGTGGCCGGACGCTAACGAGCCTGAGCGCAACTGCCGTACGGCGGGCATTATCGGTCCGGTGGTTGGCATGATGGGTACCCTACAGGCGCTGGAGGCCATCAAGCTGCTCGCCGGCATGATGGCCCCGCGTAACGCGCTGCGCCTGTTCGATGCCCGAACCAGCAGCTGGCGCACTCTCGCGCTCCAGCGGGCTCAGGGCTGTCCGGTATGCGGAGGGCAGCATGCGGATATGGTTTAACGATGAACCGTTGCAGTGCGCCGAAGCGATCTCCGTCGCCGATCTGCTCACGCAGCTGGAACAGCAGCAGCCGGGCGTCGCGCTGGCGCTCAATCAACGCATCCTGCCGCGTGAACGGTGGGAAGATCATCTCTTACAGGAAGGCGATCAAATCCTGCTTTTTCAGGTTATCGCTGGAGGCTGACATGTTACGTATTGCGGATAAAACCTTTGAGTCACATCTTTTCACCGGCACCGGTAAATTCGCCGCCCCCGACGTCATGGTGGAGGCCATTCGCGCCTCCGGCAGCCAGCTGGTGACGCTGGCGATGAAGCGCGTCGATCTCCGTCAGCATAATGACGCGATCCTCGCGCCGCTGCTGGCGGCCGGCGTTAGCCTGCTGCCCAACACCTCCGGCGCTAAAACGGCGGAAGAGGCGGTATTTGCCGCCCGCCTGGCGCGGGAGGCGCTGGGCACCCACTGGCTGAAGCTGGAAATTCATCCGGACGCCCGCTGGCTGCTCCCCGATCCGATCGAAACGCTGAAAGCGGCGGAGATTCTGGTACGGGAAGGCTTCGTGGTGCTGCCCTACTGCGGCGCCGACCCGGTGCTGTGCAAGCGCCTTGAAGAAGCGGGCTGCGCGGCGGTGATGCCGCTCGGCGCGCCCATCGGCTCCAATCAGGGGCTGGAAACTAAAGCGATGCTGGAGATTATTATCGCGCAGGCCACGGTGCCGGTAGTCGTTGACGCGGGTATTGGCGTGCCGAGCCACGCGGCGCAGGCGCTGGAAATGGGCGCTGACGCGGTACTGGTGAATACCGCCATCGCCGTTGCCGACGATCCGGTAACCATGGCGCGGGCCTTCCGTTTAGCGATCGATGCCGGCTTGCTGGCCCGACAGGCAGGCCCGGGCGCGCGCAGCGCGCAGGCGCAGGCCACCAGCCCGCTGACCGGCTTTCTGGAGGCGCGGGTATGAACACCTTCACTGACCGTTGGCGGCAGCTGGACTGGGACGATATTCGCCTGCGAATCAACGGGAAAACCCCCGCCGACGTTGAACGCGCCCTGGCGGCCAAACAGCTCAGCCGCGACGATATGATGGCCCTGCTTTCCCCCGCCGCCGCTGGCTATCTGGAGCCTCTGGCCCAGCGCGCTCAGCGCCTGACTCGCCAGCGTTTTGGTAATACCGTCAGCTTTTATGTCCCGCTGTATCTCTCTAATCTCTGCGCCAACGACTGTACCTACTGCGGTTTCTCAATGAGTAACCGCATCAAGCGCAAGACTCTGGATGAGGCGGAAATAGCCCGTGAATGCGCGGCGATCCGCGAAATGGGCTTTGAGCATCTGCTGCTGGTGACCGGCGAACATCAGGGCAAGGTCGGCATGGACTACTTTCGTCAACATCTGCCCGCGATTCGCCGCCAGTTCGCCTCGCTGCATATGGAGGTCCAGCCGCTGGCGATGGAAGAGTATGCCGAGCTGAAAACCCTCGGTCTGGACGGGGTGATGGTCTATCAGGAGACCTATCATGAAAGCATGTATGCGAAACACCATCTGAAAGGGAAAAAGCAGGACTTCTTCTGGCGGCTGGATACGCCGGACAGGCTTGGGCAGGCGGGGATTGATAAAATTGGCCTTGGCGCACTTATTGGCCTTTCCGACAGCTGGCGGGTGGACTGCTTTATGGTGGCGGAGCATCTGCTGTGGCTCCAGCAGCATTACTGGCGCAGCCGCTACTCCATCTCCTTCCCACGACTGCGGCCTTGCGCGGGGGGTATCGAGCCCGCCTCATTAATGGATGAACGGCAGCTGGTGCAAACTATTTGCGCTTTCCGCCTGCTGGCTCCGGAAGTGGAACTCTCGCTCTCCACCCGCGAATCCCCCTGGTTCCGCGATCGGGTGATCCCGCTGGCCATCAACAACGTCAGCGCCTTTTCGAAAACCCAGCCCGGCGGGTATGCCGATAACCATCCGGAGCTGGAGCAGTTCGCGCCTCACGATGACCGCCGCCCGGAAGAGGTCGCCAGCGCGCTGGTGGCCAGCGGTCTACAGCCGGTATGGAAGGATTGGGACAGCTGGCTGGGACGCGCCTCCCAATCGTCATGATAACGAATGTAATTTCTTAAACGTTCTTCATGCACGATCGTAATAAGAGAAACGGGAGATTGTGGCCCTGTTCCCGTTTCTCTATTCTGCCCCTGTCAGCAGCGGACGCTGACCAAGGCGAATATTCACTCTTCCTCCTTTTCGCCCTGCTCCCGCCTCTTTGCGGCAACGGTAATTCCATCAATATCGAATATTAATCAGTCCATATCACAACGTCAGCGTTATAATTACCGGAGTTTTATCTGATTCGCTCAGCAGGCATGCTGGCTAAACCTGCGTCTCCACCCACGGTTTAACGCTTCTGGAACGATTTACGACTCATGGCTCGTCATAATAGAAAGCTCTCTTTCACCACGCCGATTATCATCGGATTTGCGGGTATTTTATTCAGCTTCTTGCTGATAGCGATGTTTGCCACGACGACGCAGAGGAATGATTTTCTCGAAGATTATCATCATATTAATCGCAATTTTACCCACAATATGGCGACCAACTACACGGAGACGCTGCTGCAGGGCAACGACTTTATCCTCACCCGTGCCGCCACTTTCTTTGCCCGCAACGATGCGCTGAATGAGGCGGTTAACGTCAATCCGGAAAAAGGGTTGATGCAGCTCATGCAGTTGCAAAATATGATGCAGACCGTTTCGTCCATCTCGCTGGCGGATACCAATGGGCACTATCTGCGCGCGCCCGAGGTTCTGGAAACCGAAGATAGCCAGTCCTTCGATGCCAAAACAAGGCCGTGGTTTATTAAGCAAGCGGAAGCCAGTACCTTCAGTCGGTATACCAGCCCGTACAACGACTACTTCACGCATCATCCGACGATTACCGTCTACAAACCCATAATTTCTCCAGAGGGACGGCTAAAGGGCAGTCTCGCGTTTCATCTCGATCTCACCTCAATGGGCTACGCGTTACGGCAGATGGTTGCACCGGTCCAGGGGGAATTTTTTGTGGTGCAACGCGATGGTAAAGTCATTCTCCACCCCGACCCCGGCGCTTTATTTAAACCCTACGTCAGTGAAGCCTTGATGGACAGAATGACCAGCGGCGAAGGCCAGCTTTACGATACCAATACGGACACCTGGTACTATTACTACTCCTTTACCAACCCCGACTGGTTTGTTATTTATCGGGTCGATAACTCGACGCTGGTCAACTTAACGCGCCATGAAACGGATATCGTCGCCTGGAGCTTTGCCCTGGCCGCGATCGTTATCGTGCTGTTTGGACTGTATCTGCGCCATGCTTCACGTACGGTGTTGATGAACATCATCAATGCGATTAAAACCGGGGATGTTCAGCGCGCCCCGCGGCTGGAAGCGATGCTCAGCAAAGCCATCGAGAGCAATAAGCAGCGCGAGTTAACCTACGTTCGCCAGGCGACCATCGACGCGCTAACCGGCTGCAAGAACCGCCGCGCCTTTGACAGCGATATCGCCGCGCTGATGAACGATCATCAGCCCTTCTCTCTTGCGCTGGTTGATATTGATAACTTCAAAACGATAAACGACACCTGGGGTCACCTCAACGGCGATATCGTACTGCGCAATGTCGCCCGGGAAGGGCTGCAAATCCTCCAGCCCCTGCAAATTTCGCTTTACCGCTACGGCGGCGAAGAGTTTGCGGCGATCTTTACCACCGGACATAGCGATGACGCCCTGATGTTGCTGGAGAGCTGGCGGGCCCGCGTTGCGCAGCGCTCCTGGCGTGAAGAAGGGCTAACGGTCACCTTCAGCGCGGGACTGGGGGAATGGAATATGGAGCCCCTGGAGCAGCTTGTCGTACGCGTTGATGAAGCGCTGTATAAAGCCAAGCAGCAGGGCAAGAATCGCATCGTCCGCGCTTAACAGAGCCCACCGTTTCAGGCCTGTCGGACGCGGCTTTTAGCGTTTTCTCCCCCAGAACCGAAACCGGTTTCATTATTTTGTGATGACTTACACACAATCACCGTAAAGCGGTTGTCCCGCCCGCCTGCCCGCGATAAAGATGGTACATCAAGGAACATAAGGGCCAACAATTATGAAGAATATCGTTTTATGCTGTGCCGCAGGAATGTCCACCAGCATGCTGGTTCAACGTATGCAGGCCGCTGCGCAACAAAAAGGCGTGGAAGTCTCCATCAAAGCCGTACCGGTTGCCGAGTTTAAAGATAATCTTGCCGCTGCCGATATTATCCTGCTCGGCCCTCAGGTGAAGTACGAGCAGGCCAAGCTACAGGCAATGGCCGACCCGTTTGGTAAAAAAGTCGCCGTCATCGATATGATGGATTACGGCATGATGAAAGGCGATGCCGTGCTTGATAAAGCCCTGAAGCTGATGGAGTAAGAGATGGAAGATTTAGAAACGATCATCATGGAGCTGCTGGTTAACGCCGGTTCTGCGCGCAGCTCGGCGTTAACCGCTCTGCAGCTGGCGCGTAAAGGCGATTTTGCTGCGGCCGAACAGGCAATGGCGGAATCCCATGAATTCGTCAAGCATGCGCATAAAATCCAGACCCAGCTGATTGGCATGGATGAAGGCAGCGGCAAGCTTCCGGTTAACCTGATTACCGTACACTCTCAGGACCACCTGATGAACGCGATGGTCATTCAGGATCTGGCTACCGACATGATTGAGCTCTATCGCCGAATTCCGCTCGCACAATAACGTCAACGACTTAACAGGCGCCGCTACCGGCGCCCGTATCCTCTTAAAGAAATCCGTACATCGCCGCAAATACCCAGCCAAAGACGCAAGAGACGCTGACACCGATGAGCCCTGGCAGAATAAAGCTATGGTTAATCACAAAGCGGCCGATATGCGTGGTACCTGAGCGGTCGAACTGAATCGCCGCCAGATCGCTTGGGTAGGTCGGCAGAATGTAATAGCCGTAGCAGGCGGGCGCGGAAGCGACGATGTAGGCCGGATCGACGCCGATCGCCAACGCCACCGGAACGATCGCCGCCAGCGCAGCCGCCTGGGAGTTGACAAACTTCGATACCAGCAGCAGAACGATAGCGTAGGCCCACGGGTACTCCTTCACCATCTCCCCGAGCACGCCTTTAATCTCGGTCATGTGCGCGCCGAACATCGTTTCCGCCATCCACGCGATGCCGTACACGGCAACGATAGCGATCATCCCGGAACGGAACACCTCATTTTTGGAGATCGAAGCCGGATTCGTTTTCGTAATGATGATGATGAGCGCCCCGGAGAGCAGCATAAACATCTGGATCACCAGCACCATCGACAGCGGCTTACCGTCGAATGCCGGACGCAGTTCGGAGAAGGCGCCGAGCAGGGCGACAACCGCGATTGAGGCCAGAAAAATCCACATCGCAATCCAGTTGCTGGTCGGAAGCTTTCTATCCAGCAGCGTGGCCGTGTCCCCGTACACGTAGTGACGGTTTTCCGGTACCGCAATAAAGGCCTGGAAGGTTTCGTCTTTATCGAGGTCTTTGCCGCGAAACCAGCTGAAGATACCAATGGCCAGAATCCCCAGCAGCGTGGACGGAATGGTTATCGCCAGCAGGTCGAGAAATTCAAGGTGCTTGCCGTTAAAGGTAAAGTTGCCAAGCATTGCCACCAGCGAGACAACCGCCACGGAAACCGGGCTGGCGATAATCCCCATCTGCGCGCCGATCGAGCTGGCGGCCATGGGTCGCTCCGGACGGATGTTATTTTTGATAGCGACATCATAAATAATCGGCAGAATGGTATATACCACGTGCCCCGTGCCGCAAAGAATCGTCAGCGTACAGGTGACGAATGGCGCGACGATCGAGACATATTTCGGGTTTCGCCGCAGGAGTTTCTCGGCAATCTGCAGCATCACGTCTAAACCACCAGAAGCCTGCAGCGTCGCCGATGCCGCCACGACGGCGATAATGACCAGCATGACATCGACGGGCGGTTTTCCAGGCTTCAGGTGAAAAACAAAGACCAGGATAACTAGCCCAATGCCGCCTAAAAGACCGAGCGCAATGCCGCCCTTTCTCGCACCATAGAACAAACACATTAAGATAATGATAAGTTGTATAGCAAATTCCATACATCCCCCAGAAGCTATCCATTAAATAACGACAATACTCTCCGCTTTGTTTTTATTAGTTCACCTCCTCCATCGCCTTTTAACAGGCGTAACAATCCCCTCGGCTGCGGTAAACCGAAAAGAACCGGGAAAGTAATCACATGATTATTTTAGTTTTTTGACTATATAGCGTTTGCGGTGCTTATTTTTTGACACGCGTAGAATTTTCACCCTTTCATTGAAGATGAAAAACAGTCATGGAAATAAATCATTATAGGAGTGGTTTATATTTGCTAATTAATTGCAGCTATTACATCAATAAAATGTAATAAAAAAGTAGACGGAATAAACTGGCAGGCAATAAAAAAGCCAGTCAGGTGACCTGACTGGCTTTTTGAGCGTTTAGCGAATCAACGATTAATCGTTGTCAGAACCGCCCAGACCCGCGTTCAGCAGTTCTGCCAGGTTAGCAGAAGCTTCTTCCACGCTGACCTGCGGCGCTGCTGGCAGTTCGCCCGCTGCGCGACGGCGCATACGATCCTGGTGGTACGCATAACCGGTACCGGCCGGGATCAGACGACCCACGATAACGTTCTCTTTCAGGCCACGCAGTTCGTCGCGTTTACCCGCAACGGCTGCTTCGGTCAGGACACGGGTGGTCTCCTGGAACGATGCGGCAGAGATGAACGATTCGGTTGCCAGGGACGCTTTGGTGATACCCAGCAGATCGCGGGAGAATGTTGCACCCACTTTGCCGTTCGCTTCCAGATCGCGGTTAGCAATCTTAACGCGAGAGTATTCAACCTGTTCGCCTTCCAGGAAGTCGGAGCTACCGGCGCTTTCGATGGTCGCTTTACGCAGCATCTGACGAACGATAACTTCGATGTGCTTATCGTTAATCTTAACGCCCTGCAGACGGTATACGTCCTGAACTTCGTTAACGATGTAACGAGTCACAGCATGCACGCCACGCAGACGCAGAATGTCGTGCGGCGCTTCCGGACCGTCGGAAACCACGTCACCACGTTCTACGCGTTCACCTTCGAACACGTTGAGCTGACGCCACTTAGGAATCATCTCTTCGTACGGATCGCTACCGTCTACCGGGGTGATAACCAGACGACGTTTCCCTTTGGTTTCTTTGCCGAAGGAAATGATGCCGCTGATTTCAGCCAGGATTGCCGGCTCTTTCGGACGACGCGCTTCGAACAGGTCGGCAACGCGCGGCAGACCACCGGTGATGTCCTTGGTACCGCCGGATTCCTGCGGTACACGCGCCAGGGTGTCACCAGAACTGATCTGGACGCCATCTTCCAGCTGAACAATCGCTTTACCCGGCAGGAAGTACTGCGCAGGCATATCGGTGCCAGGGATCAGAACGTCATTGCCCTGAGCATCAACGATTTTCAGCGCCGGACGCAGATCTTTACCGCCAGTGGTACGCTCTGCAGAATCCAGAACCACCAGAGAAGACAGACCGGTCAGCTCGTCGGTCTGACGAGTAATGGTCTGGCCGTCAATCATGTCAGTGAAGCGGACAAAACCACTCACTTCGGTGATAACCGGCATGGTGTGCGGATCCCAGTTTGCTACGGTTTCACCGCCGGCAACCTGCTCGCCATCACCTTTCGCCATAACGGAGCCGTAAGGCACTTTATAGCTCTCTTTGGTACGACCGAATTCGTCGATCAGCTTCAGCTCGGTATTACGGGAAGTAATAACCAGCTTACCGCTGGAGTTCACAACCGACTTCGCATTGCTCAGACGGATGCTACCTTTGTTTTTCACCTGGATGCTGGACTCAGCAGCCGCACGAGATGCCGCACCACCGATGTGGAACGTACGCATCGTCAGCTGTGTACCCGGCTCACCGATGGACTGTGCCGCGATAACGCCGATAGCCTCACCTTTGTTGATGATGTGGCCACGCGCCAGGTCACGACCGTAGCAGTGCGCACATACACCAAAGTCGGTGTCACAGGATACAACGGAACGCACTTTGACGGAGTCAACGGAGTTCTCTTCCAGCAGATCGCACCAGTGCTCGTGCAGCAGCGTGTTGCGTGGAACCAGAATGTCCGCCGTACCCGGCTTCAGAACGTCTTCAGCGGTCACACGACCCAGTACGCGATCGCGCAGCGGCTCTTTAACATCGCCACCCTCGATAACCGGGGTCATGGTGATGCCTTCCAGGGTGCCACAGTCGTCTTCAGTCACGACCAGGTCCTGCGCAACGTCAACCAGACGACGAGTCAGGTAACCGGAGTTCGCCGTTTTCAGTGCGGTATCCGCCAGACCTTTACGCGCACCGTGCGTGGAGATGAAGTACTGGAGTACGTTCAGACCTTCACGGAAGTTCGCGGTGATTGGCGTTTCGATGATGGAGCCATCCGGCTTCGCCATCAGACCACGCATACCGGCAAGCTGACGAATCTGTGCAGCAGAACCACGCGCACCGGAGTCGGCCATCATGTAAATGCTGTTGAAGGAGACCTGCTGCTCTTCTTCGCCGTTACGGTTAATAACGGTTTCAGTTTGCAGGTTGTCCATCATCGCTTTGGATACACGATCGTTCGCCGCGGCCCAGATATCGATAACTTTGTTGTAGCGTTCGCCAGCGGTAACCAGACCCGACTGGAACTGCTCCTGAATCTCAGCAACTTCCGCTTCCGCTTCGCTGATGATCTCGTATTTTTTCTCCGGGATGACCATGTCATCGATACCAACGGATGCACCTGAGCGCGCTGCATAAGCAAAGCCGGTGTACATCGTCTGGTCCGCAAAAATAACGGTCGGTTTCAGGCCCAGAATACGGTAGCAGGTATTCAGCATCTTAGAGATGGCTTTCTTGCCCAGCGCCTGGTTGACGATGGAGAAAGGCAGACCTTTCGGTACGATCATCCACAGAATGGCGCGACCAACGGTCGTATCTTTCAGGCTGGTTTTCGCAACGAACTCGCCGTTTTCATCTTTTTCGTATTCGGTGATACGCACTTTAACGCGCGCATGCAGAGAGGCCAGGCCAGCGCGATAAATACGCTCAGCTTCTTTCGGGCCAGTCAGCACCATGCCTTCGCCTTTGGCGTTAACACAGTCACGGGTCATGTAGTACAGACCCAGTACAACGTCCTGAGACGGAACGATGATTGGTTCGCCGTTCGCCGGAGACAGGATGTTGTTGGTAGACATCATCAGCGCACGCGCTTCGAGCTGGGCTTCCAGCGTCAGCGGTACGTGAACAGCCATCTGGTCACCATCGAAGTCGGCGTTGTATGCCGCACAAACCAGCGGGTGCAGCTGAATAGCTTTACCTTCGATCAGTACCGGCTCAAATGCCTGGATACCCAGACGGTGCAGGGTTGGTGCACGGTTCAGCAGTACCGGGTGTTCGCGGATCACTTCGTCCAGGATATCCCAAACGACAGCTTCTTCACGCTCAACCATTTTCTTAGCGGCTTTGATGGTGGTGGCGAGGCCACGCAGTTCCAGCTTGCCGTAGATGAACGGTTTGAACAGCTCCAGCGCCATTTTCTTCGGCAGACCGCACTGATGCAGACGCAGGTATGGACCTACGGTGATAACAGAACGACCGGAGTAGTCAACGCGCTTACCGAGCAGGTTCTGACGGAAACGACCCTGCTTACCTTTGATCATATCGGCCAAAGATTTCAGAGGACGTTTGTTAGAACCGGTGATCGCACGACCGCGACGACCGTTATCCAGCAGGGCGTCGACCGCTTCCTGCAGCATACGTTTTTCGTTGCGTACGATGATGTCCGGCGCAGCCAGATCCAGCAGACGTTTCAGACGGTTGTTACGGTTAATGACGCGACGATACAGATCGTTCAGGTCAGAAGTCGCGAAACGACCGCCATCCAGCGGAACCAGCGGACGCAGATCTGGCGGCAGAACCGGCAGAACGGTCAGGATCATCCACTCCGGCTTGTTGCCAGACTGTACGAACGCTTCCAGCAGTTTGATACGCTTGGTCAGCTTCTTACGCTTGGTTTCGGAGTTGGTTTCGTTCAGCTCTTCGCGCAGAGTTTCGCACTCTTGCTCCAGATCCATGCTCTTCAGCAGGGCCTGGATAGCTTCCGCACCCATCTTCGCGTCAAATTCGTCACCGAACTCTTCCAGCGCATCCAGATACTGTTCTTCAGTCAGGATCTGCTGGCGTTCCAGGTTGGTCATACCGCCTTCGATAACCACATAGGATTCGAAGTACAGCACGCGTTCGATATCGCGCAGCGGCATATCGAGCAGCAGGCCGATACGGGACGGCAGAGACTTCAGGAACCAGATGTGGGCGGTCGGAGACGCCAGCTCGATGTGGCCCATACGCTCACGGCGCACTTTAGTCTGGGTCACTTCAACGCCGCACTTCTCACAGATCACACCGCGGTGTTTCAGGCGCTTGTACTTACCGCACAGGCACTCGTAGTCTTTTACTGGCCCGAAAATACGCGCACAGAAAAGGCCGTCACGCTCAGGTTTGAACGTACGGTAGTTAATGGTTTCCGGCTTTTTAACTTCACCAAAAGACCATGAACGGATCATGTCTGGCGATGCCAGAGCAATTTTGATCGCATCAAACTCTTCGGTTTTAGTTTGCGCTTTCAGAAACTTTAATAAGTCTTTCACGGATTTGCTCCCGTCGGAGTTAGCACAATCTGGCGCCGGGTCTTACCCCGGCACCAGTGACCTGTTTGAGCGAGAGTTACTCGTCTTCCAGTTCGATGTTGATGCCCAGCGAGCGAATCTCTTTCAACAGTACGTTGAAGGATTCCGGCATGCCCGGTTCCATCTGATGGTTGCCGTCCACGATGTTCTTATACATCTTAGTACGGCCGTTCACGTCATCAGACTTAACGGTGAGCATTTCCTGCAGGGTGTATGCTGCGCCATATGCTTCCAGCGCCCACACTTCCATCTCCCCGAAGCGCTGACCACCGAACTGCGCCTTACCACCCAGCGGCTGCTGAGTAACCAGGCTGTAAGAACCGGTAGAACGCGCATGCATCTTGTCATCAACCAGGTGGTTCAGTTTCAGCATGTACATGTAGCCAACGGTAACCTGGCGCTCGAATTGCTCACCGGTACGACCGTCGAACAGGGTGATCTGGCCGGAAGTCGGCAGGCCACCAAGCTGTAACAGTTCCTTGATTTCAGACTCTTTCGCACCGTCGAAGACCGGCGTTGCGATCGGCATACCTTTTTTCAGGTTTTCAGCGAGACGCATAACTTCTTCGTCAGTGAAGGTATTCAGATCAACCTTCTGACGCACGTCGGTGCCCAGATCGTAGGCACGCTGGATGAATTCGCGCAGTTTGGCGACTTCCTGCTGCTGTTTCAGCATGGCGTTGATTTTCTCGCCAATACCTTTCGCAGCCATACCCAGGTGAGTTTCCAGGATCTGACCGATGTTCATACGAGACGGTACGCCCAGCGGGTTCAGTACGATGTCAACCGGCGTGCCGTTTTCATCGTAAGGCATATCTTCGATCGGGTTGATCTTAGAGATAACACCCTTGTTACCGTGACGGCCTGCCATTTTGTCACCAGGCTGAATCTGACGTTTAACGGCCAGATACACTTTGACAATCTTCAGCACGCCCGGTGCCAGATCGTCGCCCTGAGTGATTTTGCGGCGTTTCGCTTCGAGTTTTTTCTCGAACTCGTGTTTCAGTTCGTCGTACTGCTCAGCCAGCTGTTCCAGCTGATTCTGTTTCTCTTCGTCGGTCAGGCCCAGTTCCAGCCAGCGATCGCGCGGCAGCTTATCGAGCTTCTCAGCTTCGATACCGCCGGAGACCAGCACCGCGTAGATACGACCAAACAGGCCAGCTTCGAGGATCTGCAGTTCTTCAGACAGGTCTTTCTTCGCCTGTTTGAGCTGCATCTCTTCGATTTCCAGCGCGCGTTTGTCTTTTTCTACGCCGTCGCGGGTAAAGACCTGAACGTCGATAATGGTACCGGAGACACCGTTTGGTACGCGCAGGGAAGAGTCTTTAACGTCAGACGCTTTCTCACCGAAGATCGCACGCAGCAGTTTCTCTTCCGGCGTCAGCTGGGTTTCACCTTTCGGCGTTACCTTACCAACCAGAATATCGCCACCGGTCACTTCCGCGCCGATATAAACGATACCGGATTCATCCAGTTTAGAGAGCGCAGCTTCACCCACGTTCGGGATGTCGGCGGTGATCTCTTCCGGCCCCAGCTTGGTGTCACGAGACACGCACGCCAGTTCCTGAATGTGGATGGTGGTAAAACGGTCTTCCTGGACAACGCGCTCGGAAACGAGGATGGAGTCTTCGAAGTTGTAACCGTTCCACGGCATGAACGCGACGCGCATGTTCTGACCGAGCGCCAGTTCACCGAGGTCGGTAGACGGGCCGTCAGCCAGCACGTCACCGCGCTCAATCGGCTCACCCAGAGAGACACACGGCATCTGGTTGATGCAGGTGTTCTGGTTAGAACGGGTGTACTTGGTCAGGTTATAGATGTCGATACCGGCTTCGCCCGGGTACATCTCGTCTTCGTTAACTTTAATAACGATACGGGAAGCATCCACGTACTGAACGGTACCGCCACGTTTAGCGACCGCAGTTACACCGGAGTCAACGGCAACAGCACGTTCCATACCGGTACCAACCAGCGGCTTATCAGCGCGCAGAGTCGGAACGGCCTGACGTTGCATGTTCGCACCCATCAATGCACGGTTGGCGTCATCGTGTTCCAGGAACGGGATCAGGGACGCACCGACGGATACCACCTGCTGGGTGGATACGTCCATGTAGTCAACCTGGTCGCGGCTGAACAAGCTGGATTCGCCTTTACTACGGCAGGTAACCAGATCTTCTACAAAGTGGCCTTCGTCATCCAGGTTGGAGTTCGCCTGAGCAATAACGTAGTTGCCTTCTTCGATAGCAGACAGGTAATGAATTTCGTCGGTTACAACACCGTCAGTCACTTTACGGTACGGGGTCTCGAGGAAACCGTATTCGTTCGTCTGTGCGTACACGGACAGGGAGTTAATCAGACCGATGTTCGGACCTTCAGGCGTTTCGATTGGACATACGCGACCGTAGTGGGTCGGGTGTACGTCTCGAACTTCAAAGCCTGCGCGTTCACGGGTCAGACCGCCCGGGCCGAGTGCGGAGATACGACGTTTGTGCGTAATCTCAGACAGCGGGTTGTTCTGGTCCATAAACTGAGACAGCTGGCTGGAGCCAAAGAACTCTTTCACTGCCGCAGAAATCGGCTTGGCGTTGATCATATCCTGAGGCATCAGGGTATCCAGATCGCCCAGAGACAGACGCTCTTTCACCGCACGCTCTACGCGGACCAGGCCAACGCGGAACTGGTTTTCCGCCATTTCGCCAACGGAACGGATACGACGGTTGCCGAGGTGGTCGATATCATCGACTTCGCCTTTACCGTTACGGATATCGATGAGCTTCTTCATCACTTCGATGATGTCTTCTTTGCTCAGGATACCGGAACCTTCGATTTCGTCGCGCAGCAGAGAACGGTTGAACTTCATACGACCTACCGCGGACAGATCGTAGCGGTCTTCGGAGAAGAACAGGTTCTCGAACAGGCTTTCAGCCGCTTCACGAGTCGGCGGCTCACCTGGGCGCATCATGCGGTAGATTTCTACCAGCGCGCTCAGACGGTCGTTGGTCGGGTCGACGCGTACAGTCTCAGAGATGTACGGACCGTGATCCAGATCGTTGGTGAACAGCGTTTCGATACGCTTATGGCCTGACTGGCTCAGCTTGGCCAGCAGATCCAGGCTCAGCTCCATGTTCGCCGGGCAGATCAGCTCGCCAGTAGATTCGTCAACATAGTCTTTAGAGGCAACTTTGCCAGCGATGTACTCAACCGGAACTTCGATATGTTTGATATCGTCTTTTTCCAGCTGGCGAATGTGACGTGCGGTGATGCGACGCCCTTTCTCAACGTACACTTTACCGTTCGCTTCGATGTCGAAGGAGGCCGTTTCGCCGCGCAGACGCTCCGGTACCAGTTCCATCTGCAGCTTGTTATCGCGAATTTCAAAGACCACTTTCTCGAAGAACAGGTCAAGGATCTGCTCAGTGGTGTAATTCAGCGCGCGCAGGATGATGGTAGCCGGCAGCTTACGACGACGGTCGATACGGACAAACAGGTTGTCTTTCGGGTCGAACTCGAAGTCCAGCCAGGAGCCACGGTAAGGAATGATACGTGCGTTATACAGGACCTTACCGGAAGAGTGGGTCTTACCTTTGTCACTGTCAAAGAAGACGCCCGGGCTACGGTGCAGCTGAGAAACGATAACGCGCTCGGTACCGTTGATAACGAAGGTACCGTTGTCGGTCATGAGCGGAATTTCGCCCATGTAGACTTCTTGTTCTTTAATGTCTTTAACGGTGCCTTCCGGCGCTTCGCGCTCGTAGATCACCAGACGCAGTTTGACGCGCAGCGGTGCCGAGTAGGTCACGCCACGGATCTGACATTCTTTAACGTCAAAAACCGGTTCGCCCAGACGGTAGCTGACGTACTGCAGCTCAGAGTTACCGCTGTAGCTTTTGATCGGGAATACGGAACGGAAAGCTGCTTCCAGACCATACTGCCCTTCAGGATCTTGCTCGATGAACTTCTGAAACGAGTCAAGCTGGATAGAAAGGAGATAAGGTATGTCCAGAACCTGCGGACGTTTACCAAAATCCTTACGAATACGTTTTTTCTCGGTATAGGAGTAAACCATAGGGTTCCTCAGCTCGCTGACAAGTCGACCCATCTGCCCACATAAGGCAGTTTTTTATGCAACACTATTTTGTTGACCGGAAAATGGAACACTTTCCGCAATACCTGTTTCTATCACGCTTAAACCATTTCATTGCGATTTACACAGCTCAGGAGCCCTAACCTGTCGCAGTATATTAAGTCGTCTATAGAAACAAGCATTGTCAGGACAACCAGTAGTCAAACAGTGTGAAATTCTACTGGCGCCTTACAGCGCAAAAAGGCTGGTGACTAAAAAGTCACCAGCCATCAGCCTGATTTCTCAGGCTGCAACCGGAAAGGTTGGCTTATTTAACTTCAACTTCAGCGCCAGCTTCTTCCAGAGATTTTTTCAGTGCTTCAGCGTCATCTTTGCTCACGCCTTCTTTCAGAGCGGCCGGAGCAGATTCTACCAGGTCTTTAGCTTCTTTCAGACCCAGGCCAGTTGCGCCACGTACTGCTTTGATAACGGCAACTTTGTTAGCGCCGATACCTTTCAGAATTACGTCGAATTCAGTTTTTTCTTCAGCAGCTTCAACCGGGCCAGCAGCTACAGCTACAGCAGCAGCAGCGGAAACACCGAATTTTTCTTCCATTGCAGAGATCAGCTCAACAACGTCCATTACGGACATAGCGGATACTGCTTCAATGATTTGATCTTTAGTGATAGACATTTAAATTGTTCCTGAATATCAGAATAAGTTTATACGTAAGCGAATGCTTTACAAAGACAACTGCGATTAAGCAGCTTCTTTCGCATCGCGTACAGCAGCCAGAGTGCGAACCAGTTTGCCAGCCGAAGCTTCTTTCATGGTTGCCATCAGGCGTGCAATTGCTTCTTCGTAGGTCGGCAGAGTTGCCAGGCGGTCGATTTGCGACGCCGGGATCAGCTCACCTTCAAAGGCTGCGGCTTTGACCTCAAATTTTGCATTCGCTTTCGCGAACTCTTTGAACAGACGAGCGGCAGCGCCCGGGTGTTCCATAGAGTATGCAATCAGGGTCGGACCAACAAACGTGTCTTTCAGGCACTCGAAAGGAGTACCTTCAACGACGCGGCGCAGCAGGGTGTTACGAACAACACGCATGTATACGCCAGCTTCACGACCTGCTTTACGCAGTTCAGTCATTTTGTCTACAGTCACGCCACGGGAATCCGCAACTACTGCAGACAGCGCGCCTTTGGCTACTTCGCTGACTTCAGCAACAATCGCTTGTTTGTCTTGAAGATTTAAAGCCATTAGCTTTGCTCCTGGATGTTTGCCAGAGCTCATGCTCCGGAACTCACTTCACTCTACTCAAAGAGAAGAGCGTCTTAATACGGTGAGCAGAAACAAGCCAGAGTATCCAAAAATAATCTTAGCGTTCTGTCACCGTCTACGCAGGGCATTAAGTCTCTTGCGAAACACCTGCGGTCTTCGACGGAGGCCTGGATAGGCCAGGCTCCAACGAACAAATCTTGTCTATCCGTCGCTATTCAATCTGTGGCGGCATTGACTGCCTTCGTTCACACCAGTCACATAGTTAACTATGCTCCAGGCGATTCACTCATTTGTCGCCTTGCCACAGCCTGAATATCTCGGCTATACGTCTGCTATAAGCAGAATACGTGGGGGTAAGATTGTAGACAAATTCACCGCCCACGTAAAGCTAATCTTAGTTCGCAGAAGCGCTCAGACCAGCCTGATCAACGGCAACGCCAGCACCCATGGTGGTGGAGATGCTGATTTTCTTGATGTACACGCCTTTAGCCTGAGTCGGTTTTGCTTTTTTCAGCGCAACCAGCAGAGCTTCCAGGTTTTCTTTCAGTTTATCAGCGTCAAAATCCACTTTACCGATGGTGGTGTGGATGATGCCGTTTTTGTCGTTACGGTAACGAACCTGACCTGCTTTAGCGTTCTTAACAGCTTCAGCAACGTTCGGCGTTACGGTACCCACTTTCGGGTTTGGCATCAGGCCGCGCGGACCCAGAACCTGGCCCAGCTGGCCAACAACGCGCATTGCATCCGGGGAAGCAATAACAACGTCAAAGTTCATTTCGCCTTTTTTGATCTGGTCAGCCAGATCTTCCATACCTACCAGCTCTGCGCCAGCAGCTTTAGCTGCTTCAGCGTTCGGGCCCTGGGCAAATACGGCTACGCGAACTGAACGGCCAGTACCGTGCGGCAGTACGGTCGCGCCGCGGACGTTCTGGTCAGATTTACGCGCGTCGATGCCGAGGTTAACGGCAACATCAACGCTTTCAACGAACTTAGCAGTAGCCAGTTCTTTCAGCAGAGAGATGGCTTCGTTGATGTCGTACTGTTTGGTCGCATCAACTTTGTCACGAATCACGGACATGCGCTTGGTCAGTTTAGCCATTTCTTAGTCCTCCACTACCAGGCCCATGGAACGTGCAGTACCTTCAATGGAGCGAGTCATCGCTTCAATGTCGGAACCAGTCATGTCGGCAGCTTTGGTCTGCGCGATTTCCTGCAGCTGAGCGCGGGAAATTTTACCTACTTTGTCTTTGTTCGGTTTACCGGAACCAGACTTGATACCAGCCGCTTTTTTCAGCAGAACTGCTGCCGGCGGAGTTTTGGTAACGAAGGTGAAAGAACGGTCAGCGTAAACGGTAATAACAACCGGGATTGGCAGACCTTTTTCCAGGGATTCAGTTTTTGCGTTGAACGCTTTGCAGAATTCCATGATGTTCACACCCTGCTGACCCAGTGCTGGACCAACCGGCGGACTCGGGTTTGCCATACCAGCTGCAACCTGCAGCTTGACATAGGCTTGTACTTTCTTAGCCATGTAAATTTCCTCGTTTGGGTGTAGCGCCTAAAAAGGCTCCCCGTGATAAATATCGCTTTATGGGAATCAGACCCATAAAAACAAAAGGCGCGAAATTGTATGTCAATTCCGCGCCTCATGCAA
Organism: Klebsiella sp. CB_Kp196; assembly: GCF_040061575.1. NCBI lineage: Bacteria > Pseudomonadati > Pseudomonadota > Gammaproteobacteria > Enterobacterales > Enterobacteriaceae > Klebsiella > Klebsiella sp. CB_Kp196. The sequence goes on along the minus strand of NZ_JBEAFH010000072.1, from coordinate 1,609 downwards.
CGATTAAAACGTTGCTTTTTTGATCGGCTGTTAGGCTTTTTCTACCTGAGCGAAGTCCAGCTCAACCGGCGTCGCACGACCGAAGATAGAAACGGACACTTTCAGACGAGACTTCTCGTAGTCCACTTCTTCAACCACACCGTTAAAGTCGGCAAATGGACCGTCGCTAACGCGAACCATTTCACCCGGCTCAAACAGCGTTTTCGGCCGCGGCTTATCGCCAACCTGCTGCAGACGGTTCATGATCGCGTCGACTTCTTTGTCGCTGATCGGTGCCGGACGGTCAGATGTACCGCCGATGAAACCCATCACACGCGGTACGCTGCGCACCAGGTGCCAGCTCGCGTCGTTCATCACCATCTGGACCAGCACGTAGCCCGGGAAGAATTTGCGTTCGCTTTTACGACGCTGGCCACCGCGGATTTCGACCACTTCTTCGGTCGGCACCATGACTTCGCCAAACAACTCTTCCATATTGTGTAATTTGATATGTTCACGCAACGAGGTAGCTACGCGACCTTCAAAACCGGAAAACGCCTGAACGACGTACCAGCGTTTTTTAGGAGCTTCAGACATCTCAGAACCTCAGGCCAGTGATAAAGGATACCAGGCGAACCAGAATACCATCCAGTCCCCACAGGATCAGTGACATTACGGCAGTCACTGCGGCAACAATCAGCGTGGTATGCAACGTTTCCTGGCGAGTCGGCCAGATCACCTTGCGGACTTCGGTTCTCGCTTCACGAGCGAAGGCGACTGTCGCCTTACCTTTTGTCGTTAACAGCGCGACACCGCCCGCTGCAGCGATCAGAATCACTACAGCCAGCGCACGCACTGCCAGCATAATGTCACGATAAAGGAAGTTGCCGACGATGGCCACAACCAGCAGCACGACTACGATTGTCCACTTCATCGCTTCGAGGCCGCGCCCGCTCCCTTGAGCTTCGGTATTCGCACTCATAAACCAACCTGTCACAAGAATTCAGACAAATAACTTCACCCCGCATGAAATGCGAGGCGACCAAACCGAAATGCTCTGCTGCGTTTCGGACTTAACGCCCTCTTCAGAGCCTGTCTCAGCAATGATTATGACCCAAAAAATCACTGATGAGCCAGGTTCTGGTGTGAAAGCGTGCAAAAAGGGCATCAAATGATGCCCTTTTATTGCGCATTGCGTCAAATGTTATCAGCAATTAGCCGAGAACTTTAGCAACCACGCCCGCGCCAACGGTACGGCCACCTTCACGGATTGCGAAACGCAGACCGTCGTCCATCGCGATCGGGTGGATCAGGGTAACAACCATTTTGATGTTGTCGCCCGGCATTACCATCTCTACGCCTTCCGGCAGTTCGATGGTGCCAGTCACGTCAGTTGTACGGAAGTAGAACTGCGGACGGTAGCCTTTGAAGAACGGAGTATGACGGCCGCCTTCGTCTTTGGACAGAATGTACACTTCAGATTCGAACTTGGTGTGCGGCTTGATAGAACCCGGCTTAGCCAGTACCTGACCACGTTCGATTTCTTCACGCTTGATACCACGCAGCAGAACACCGACGTTCTCACCAGCACGGCCTTCGTCCAGCAGTTTGCGGAACATTTCAACGCCAG